>CAZCCX010000075.1:0-9391 GCA_964497115.1 uncultured Desulfobacteraceae bacterium | reverse complement strand
TACTTTTGTTCATCATATACTTTATTTAATGCATTTCCATCAATGATATCATAACAAGATATTATCTGGACGGAATCGTCCAGATAATAATGCGAATTGTGGTGTTATCGATAAAAGCATAAACCATGCCAAAAAGTCAGAAATCCATAGGGCTTTTCGCCTCTTTGGCGGTTTTGCTTGGTACACAATGAGTATAAATCATCGTCGTTCTCACATCGGCATGACCCAGCATGGTCTGGATCGTTCGAATATCGTAATTAGCCTGTAAAAGACGGGTGGCGAAACTGTGACGAAGAGTGTGCGATTTGACGCGCTTAGTGAGTTTTGAGCGCCTTACGGCTTTTTTCAAAGCCTCCTGAACCTTCGATTCATGCAGATGATATCGTCTGTATTCTTTGGTCCCGGGTATTAGCGTGAGTCCTTTTTGCGGAAAAAACCACTGCCATATAAAATCCTTGGCTGCGGAGGGATACTTTTTTTCGAGTGAGTCAGGAAGGAATACTCCCGCGTAACCCGCGGCTAGATCCTTTTCATGAAGTTCTCTCACCACCACCAACTGGGATTTCAATTTCGGGATGAGCTTCCGGGGGAGTGGAATAGCTCGATCCTTGTCTCCTTTTCCATGAACCGTAAGAATTCCGTCTTCGAAATTGAAATTTTGTGCGCGAAGGCCGAGGCACTCGAAAAGACGAAGGCCGCAACCATAGAGCAGGCCGACAACGGTATCGAACGGGTATTCGAGATGACTCAATATGATATCAATTTCCTGCCGGGAAAGAACGACGGGTATATATTTTGATTTTTTTGCGCGGGGCACATCACGCATGTCGCCATAGTCTTTCTTGAGGACATGACGAAAAAGAAACAGCAATGCATTGAAGGCCTGATTTTGGGTCGAGGAGGCAACGCGTCGTTTAACCGCCAAATATGTGAGATATTCCTTGACATCAACAGAAGAAAGCTCTTCCGGTGGTTTGTCGCTTAGAAAGCGTTGAAATTTCCGTCCCCAATCCGCATATGTTTTGAGTGTTTTTCGGGAATAGTGCCTGGTCTTGATTTCTGCTGCGAGTTTTTTTATAGCTTGGTCCCAAGCCGGTGATTTCGATTTTTCCAAACAACGCCATTCATTATAACGCTTTCCAGCTGATACACCAAATAAAGAGGAAGGTTCAGCAACGACTGCCCTTTTAATAGCTGAGATCCCGGTACTTGCTACAGCATCATTGGTCTTTCGTACCTTCGTCGATGGATTCGCGGGGGAAGCAAATTTTGAGAGTTTTGTCTCATTTGGGACGGGTTGACGGAAATCTTTCCATTTCTGCGATTCAAAATAGAGGGAAATCGCGTGTGCGGCCTGGGAGCATCGCTGCGGAGTTTGTTTCTTAGACCGGAGCTTTCCGATGAATAAACGAATTTGCTCGGAATTGCCATCAAGAGGCGGATATTTCCTGCAAAAATCAAGAAAATACCGGAGCCATTTCCTGTAATGGGCATGGAAAGCCCCAGGGACTGCGCGTTTTAGTAAAGCTTTGTTGAATCGGGATAAATCGTTTTGTGGAATCGGAAGCATTATGTTAATACCTGAGCGAAGGTTGTACGCTCATTGAAAAGAAGCTCAGAGATAAGACTCCCTTTTTTGGGGGACCAGTATACACAAAAAGGGTTTGGACAACAGGCCTTTAACTCTGACCCCTCTCATTATCTTTCGAGGTCGAAAAACCTGATTTTTTTGCTGAATCCAGGCAAAATTATTCCAGAACCAAGACTTTTGTCAATCACTATCTAATAAAAAAGCCCCTGACAAGACGGAAGTTGGCTATGGAGACCTAGGACCATAGCTGATTCAGGTATAACTTGCTGTTTGGGACCTGTCTATCGGGAAAACCCTTATTTATGAGGGAGGAAAACCTTAGATTTGAGTAAGGGATTGAATAAAACCGATCGGGGCGGTGAAGATGTTTTTCCGAAAGGTATAAGGTATAAGGTATAAGGTGTACGGTGAAGGGTACAAAAATAACTCTAAAACGCTATGGCTTTTGGTGCACGGACGACTCCTTTTCTGCCTGCCTTACGAAGTCCTCAAACGAACAATCCGGATTGATTCCGGGACAGGCCTCTTTTGCCGAATCCCAGTTATCAGGATCCTTCAATAAAGCGTGGTAAAAGGGCCATAAGGAACAGGGCGTGGGATTGACGGGATGTATCGTGCACTGCGTTTCTTTGTCAAAAAAGATGCAAAAGCCGTCTTCTCCGGATTTGATGGAAAACCGGCCATATTTTTCGTCGCAGAACCGGGAGACAAAAGAGGCCGAATCAATATCAAGAAAATCGGCGATCCTTTCTATTTCATCCCTAAGGACAAAGATCCCACCTTTGCCGTAACAGCAGGTCCCGCATTTTTTGCATTTAAAAGCTTTCATGAGAGCAATACCCAAAACATTTATTAGCCGCCCGTTCGCTGCGCTCTCTAGACTCACACAGACGGCCACAGACGAAAGGACATATATAATGGCTTAAAGGCTTTATGGAGAGGCATTGACAGAAAGACAAGCTTGCTTGTATTTCTGTCATGCACTCCCCATTGTTCCGGATGTTTCCGGCCTCCTAACTGGAGGAGCGCCTTTAAGCAAATCCTATTAGCTCCAAGTTCAATAAAACTCTGTGACTCTGTGTGCTCTGTGAGAGGTAATGTCCGTGTACGTCTGTGTAAGCCTGCCGGGCCATAGCCTCGGCGCCCGTCCTCCGTAGCAAGTACTGCGGAGGGTGGAACGGCCGGTCTGCGGTTAAATCATTCTTCGGTCTTTGCCGCTTCAATCAATTCATCAAGCTTCCAGTCCACAAGGAGTCTCAGTCGCGTGTCATTCTTCTTCGCCTTGTAAATGAGATGCCCATTGTTCAGACCATGGAGAAAAAGATCTCTTGTGATGCCCACGTCATCTTCACAGTACTTTGTCAGTTTGTCCATCTCTCCATCTCTGAACCATTCCACGGCCATGAGGCCATGGGCCGATTTACCTTTATCGAGGGTTTCTTTGGCAAGGTGGTCCAACCCCAGGCGAAAGCCGAGGCGTTGATGGACATCCTCCAGGATATCAAAGGTGTTCAACTCCCTGAGGTCTTTCCCCGTGTAGGCTCCCAAGACGGCGTAGTCGAATCGTTTGACATTAAATCCGACAACCAGGTCCGCTTTTTCCAGATGTTCCAACAGATCGTCGATCTTGTCCTCGGTAAAGGAAACGAACCGTTCTTCCAGGCTATCATAGATCACAGCTACCGAGATCCTCATGAGGTGGGAGTTTTGCCAACCCCCCACATCCTGGGCCGTTTTCTGGGTCTCCAGATCAAAATAGACGATCCGTGGTTCGGTCGACTGAGGTTCTGAATCCTCTTTTTCGGGCAGAACCGGCGTTGGTTCCTCCGCGCCCTCCTCGTCATAGAACTGACTCAGAGAAATGTGGCCCAGAAGAAATTCCAGGATTTTCACTGCCGCCCCCTTGTCGAGGGGTTTGTTCCCGGAGCCGCATTTCGGGGAGTGGATGCATGATGGACATCCCTCTTCACATTCACAGTCCTTCAGGAGCCTCAAAGTCCTTTCAAACAACGGGAGGATGACTTCATACCCCCGTTGCGCGAGCCCCACACCGCCCGGATGCCCGTCGTAGATAAATATGGCGCTCTTATCGATCTGAGGATGATGGGGGTAGGCGATTCCGCCGATGTCGTTTCTGTCGCACAGGGCAAAGAGGGGAAACATGTGGATGGTCCCGTGTTCAATGGCATGAATGCCTCCCATGAAGTGAAGGCCCTCTTTCTCAATATATCTGTTGATGGCCGGCTCAATCTCCACCCAGAAGCCCACGGTCTCGAAGATATGGGGAGGCAGATCCAGGTCAGACACCCCCAGCAGCTCCTGGCCGGGTAGGGCACGCTTTTCGAACCCCACGACCCGTTCCGTCACTTTCAATCGACCCTCTTTGATCAGAAACTGCCCCTCCGGCTTGGTGCGAATGACTTGAATGATCTCAGTCTCTTTTTCGGTGCGAACTCGGGTAAAGTATTTGAGATCTGTTTCGTCCGCAATAATGTCATGTTTTTCCAGGTCCAGATGATCTACCAGGTATTGCTTGGCACGATGAAGATAGACCGCCCCCGGGTGACATTCGGTAAAGGCCCTGAGACCGTCGATGGTCCCTATGGCCTGGCCCGTCTCCCTTTCAAAAATCGTGTAACTCTGGCCCACTGACCTGATATTGACCTTGCGATGGGGACGGCGTCTGGTGGAAAACCAGGTGGGTTCTCCATCAGCAGTACGTGAAAGGTGCCCCTCCTTCTCCAGTTTGTCCAGGTGCGGGGTGAGGTCTTTGGCCCAGAATGCTCCATCCTTCAGGGTAAGAGGATGCTCGGAGGCCGCGCAGGGCAAATGGGCTTCCACCACGTGGGGATTGTGGGGATCCAGAACGGCTGCTTCATAGGACCTTCCAAAAAGGTCCTCCGGGTGCTTCATGAAATATTGATCCAGGGCATCGGGTTTGGCCAGAAGGATGACCAGGGAATCCCTTCCGGATCGACCCACTCTCCCCCCTCTCTGCCATGTATTGATGATGGTCCCAGGGTAGCCCACCAGAAGACAGATATCCAGATGTCCGATGTCAATGCCCATTTCCAGGGCGCTGGTGGATACAACTCCCAGGAGATTCCCGGAGGCAAGTTTTCTCTCTATCTCTCGCCTTTCCTCAGGCATAAACCCGGCCCGATAGGAACTGATCTTGTTCCTGAGAGCAGGGGACAACTGGGAAACCCATACATGCATCAACTCCGTCACCTTTCTCGACTGGGTAAAGGCGATCGTCCTGAAACCGGACCCGACACAATTGGTGAAAAGCCTTGCCGCAGAGAAATTAGGACCGGCCTCCGGGTTGAGGAACAGGAAGTGTTGTCCGGACTTGGGTGATCCGCTGGAGTCGAATACTACAACCTTTCTCCCGATCAAGGTCTCACCGAACTCCTTCGGGTTTTCCACGGTGGCGGACAAGAGGATGAATTGGGGGTCGGATCCGTAGAGTTTGCAGACCCTTTGCAGCCTTCTGATCACCTGGTTCATGTGAGATCCGAAGATGCCCCGGTAGGTATGGATCTCGTCCAAAACGACATAGGAGAGATTCTCGAAAAGGGCCTGCCAATTCTCATGATAGGCGAGAATCCCCGCATGGAGCATATCCGGGTTGGTGAAGAGTATTTCAGGGACCTTGCTTCTGATCTGCTTTCGCCGATACGCCGTGGTGTCTCCGTCATAGATTCGGGCGGAGATCTTTTTCCCCTTGATTCCTTTGGTGAAGAGAGAAAGGCCTTTCAGCTGGTCCTGCTCCAGGGCCTTGAGGGGGAAGAGGTACAAGGCCTTTGATTCTTTGTTCTTCAGTATGGTCTCGAGGACGGCGAGATTGTAGATCAGGCTCTTGCCGCTTGCCGTGGGAGTGGCCACCAATACGTTGGCCCCCTGCCTGATACGGCGCAGTGCGTCGACTTGATGTTTGTAAAGTCCTTTGATGCCCATGTGTTGAGGAAGTGAGTGAAGTTCGTCGGGCAGCGCCGGATCAGGTCCGTAGATTGCCTCTGTGGGGGGGAGGTACCGGTGGTGTACGAATGACGGTCCAAAGTCCATGTGGTTCTTAATGGTATTTATGTACTCTTCAAGGTCCATTTGTGTTCCAGTCCAATGAATGGTCCTTCATAAGTCTAGGAGCATTGATTTAAATTAATATTTTCAAGTTATCTAAAAACATGAAAGGAAAAGCATTTTGCCGCAGACCGGCCGTTCCACCCTCCGCAGTACTTGCTACGGAGGACGGGCGCCGAGGCTATGGCCCGGCAGGCCCACGCAGACCTACACGGACATTACCTCTCACAGAGCACCCAGAGTCACAGAGTTATATTTAACTTAGAGGTATTAGAATATGCTTAAAGGACCTCCCGATGGGAGGCCGGATAAATCCGGGACAATGGGGAGTGCATGACAGAAAGACAAACTTGTTTGTATTTCTGTCAATGCCTCTCCATAAAGCCTTTAAGCCATTATACATGTCCTTTCGTCTGTGGCCGTCTGTGGCCGTCTGTGTTCGTCTAGAGAGCGTAGCGAAAGGGCGGCTAATTTATTCTTTTTCATGACCCCTGTTCTTCGGGGTCTGAAGAATCTTTCTCTCCGAACTTCGTCTTGAGGGCTTGAGTGATTTTCTCCTCCTCGAGCCGGGGACTCCTGCCTCCCATTTCCGCCGCCTTTTTTTTGGCTTTCCTCAAGAAGTCACTCATAAAGGTATCATTTTCAGAGCTCCAGGAACTCCAGCCATCCGAAGCGATGTATTCGTCGTAAGAGGTCACGTAATAGGGATCATGAATGCGCACCCCTTTTTCTTCGTCCACCTCGTAGCGGACATCTCTTCCGTCAAAGAGTTTAAAGTCTTCTTCTTTTAACCCCAACCTCTTGAGCAATTCTTTGTGTTCTGATGTGATTTCCATCATGGGTTCACCGTTCTGAGTTAAAAGGTTCAGAGTTCAAAGGTTCAGCGTTCAACGTTCTGGGTTCCCGCCTCCGCACAAGGCTCCCCGCGACTCTGCGCGGGACAGGTCTCTGCGGCGAGCACCGTTCAGGGTTGAGTACTTAAACCCGTTCTGGGTTCTGGGTTTTTATTTCTCCTAACCTTTGAACCTTGAACGAAGAACCGGGAACCCTCAGTCTTTAACCTTTGAACTTTGAACGGGGAACTCTGAACCTTCACTTTGAACCTTTTTTTCGGCAGAGACCAACTCCTCTTGTTTGCCTTCCCATTTCTCCATCAAGGTCTTCAGTTCATTTCTCCCTGCCGTGTATTCGTTGAGGAGGGGAAGGTATCTCTCCTTATCTCGAATAATATCCGGCTCTGCAAGTGTTTTCTCCAGCTCTTTTCCCGTCTCCTCCAATTCGGAGATGCTCTTCTCCAGTTTCGACAGCGCGTCCTGGATCGGCCCAATGATCGCATTCATGATCCGCCGTTTTTCCGCCTTTTCCCTGCGTAATTCCTTTCGGCTCTGTGGAGTTATTGCAGGGGATTCATGTGCCTCCTTCACCTCCACAGCGGTTTTATGCTCAAGCGGGGCAGGGGGTGTATCGGATGCGGCCAGGTGTTCGTAGTATTCGTCGAGCCTCCCCGGGAAGAGGGCGACATGACCGTCTTCAATGTCCCAGATCTTTGTGGCAAGCCGGTTTACAAAAGACTGGTTATGGGAGACGAACAAAAGGGTCCCTTGAAAATCGGCCAGCGCGTCTATCAGGATCTCCGATGAAATGATATCCAAATGATTGGTGGGCTCATCCATCACCAGGAGATTGCCGGGTTTTACCAGGATCTTTGCCAGGCATACTCGCGCCTTTTCTCCTCCGGAGAGAATCCCTATGGATTTGTCTACATCCTCCCCGGAAAAGAGAAAGGCCCCGCAGATTCCCCTGACAAAGCCGATGCTTTCGTGGGGCACGACCTGGTAGACCTCTTCGATAATGGTCTTTCTGGGATCCAGCATCTCAGAGTGATGCTGGGCATAATAGCTCATACTCACCCCGTGGCCCAGGGAGATCCGGCCGTCATCCGGATGGACCTCATCAGCCAGCATTCTCAAAAGGGTGGTTTTCCCGGCGCCGTTGGGGCCGATGATGGCAATCCTTTCCCCCTTCAGGACAGTCATTTCAAGGTCCTTGTAAAGGGTCTTTTGATCAAAGCTTTTTGAGAGCCCATCAATATTCACCACTACTCTCCCACTGCGAGACACCTTGGGGAAAGAGAAACGAATGGCCTTCTCCTTCCGATGAGATTGAATCAGTTCCATTTTTTTGAGAAGCTTGAGTTTGCTCTGGGCCTGTCTGGCCTTGGTCGCCTTGGCTTGGAACCGGTCTATGAATTTCCTGGCCTCCTTGACCTTCAGCTCCTGGTTCCTTGCCTTGGCCTCAAGGATCTTTTGCTCTTCCTCACGCGCCTTTACATAGAAGTCGTAATTTCCGCTGTAGGATCTCATCCCCTCTGATTCAAGACTGATGACCCGGTTTATTTGCCTGTTGAGAAATTCCCTGTCATGGCAGACCAAAACCAGGGCACCCCTATAATCCTGAAGGAATTGCTCGAACCAATGCACCGACGGAATATCCAGATGATTGGTGGGCTCATCCAGCAAAAGCAGGTCAGGATTTTGATAGAGAAGAGACGCCAGAGCAGCCCTCATTTTCCACCCTCCGCTCAAAGACGATACAGGTGTCTCAAAGTCATCCGGTTTGAACCCAAGGCCCGCCAAGATCTTCTCCGCGCCGTGTGACGGATAGTGCCGGTTGAGGTCGGCCATTTGCTCATGGACCTCAGCCAGCCTGACGGCCAGTTTCTGTTGCTTGGCATCTCCTTGAACGGTTTCCTTGAGGGCTTCTTCGATTCTACGAATTTCTTTCCTTAATTGGACGCGCCCCGGAATGGAATCAACCACGGATTGGAGAGTTGTCCCTGATAAGGTTTCATGAACATCCTGACGCAGGTATCCGACGCGCGTGCCTTCGGTTACTCTGATTTCACCGGCATGTGGAGAAATTTCTCCGGTCAGGAGTCTTAACAGGGTGGTCTTCCCGGATCCGTTTGGCCCTACGAGGCCGATACGGTTGCCGGGCTCCACCTGAAATCCTATCTCTTGAAAAAGTGTTCTTCCGGAGAAGGTCAGAGAGACATTTATGGCTGCGACGAGACTCATTTCTGTTTCACTCATCCGATCCATCGGAAGAAGCACGCCGGACGCGCTTGATTTGACTGCGACGGCGCTTTTCTTCAAGTCTCCGCTCTTTAGATGCCGCAGTCGGCCGCGTTTTGCGGCGGCGCTTAGGCCGCCGAGCCGCCTCGCGAATCAAGGCCGCGAGCCTCTCCCTTGCATCCTGGCGGTTTTTGTCCTGAGATCGAAACCGCCGGGCATCAATCACAATGACACCCTCCTCAGTGAGACGTTTGCCGGCCAGGCGCATGAGCCGGTCACGCACGTCCTCCGGCAAAGAGGGGGAGCGGGCCGCGTCAAAACGGAGCTTCACGGCCGTCGCCACTTTGTTGACGTTCTGGCCTCCCGGTCCCGAGGCGAGGACAAACTCCTCCCGGATTTCGTTTTCCTTGATTGATATGGACTGTGTAATTCGAATCATGCTCAAAGATATCGAAGCCCCCTGCGGCCCGTCCTTCATCCGGTCAAGGCGGACTTGAAGGATGGACAAGCTGCAGGGGGCTTCAAGAGAGTATCCGTGACATCTGATGGACTCAGTCCGTCAATATTGTGAAAGTCTAATCCTTTAGGCCTCTTGACTGTTGAGTTGGTTGTTAAAACTTCCTTCTTGTGGTGTGAGTCTACG
>CAZCCX010000074.1:0-9439 GCA_964497115.1 uncultured Desulfobacteraceae bacterium | reverse complement strand
CCGCAGCTTCTCCGTACTCCCGCCAGGCACTTTTCTTCTTAATCGTCTCCGTAGACCTTTGATCCTTCAAGATTTCCTCCGGTTTTGCCTCTCTGCTTTATTGATCTTGCATTCAGTTGGATGGAGCAGCCTCGATTTCCGGTCGAATTTAATCTCTTATGGGGGCATTTGTAAAGGGATTTCTGCCCGTTTCTGTGAGACTCGTCCGGGGAAGAGCGCGGCTTTCTGGATGTGGAAAGGGTGAAAATATAGATTCAACATATAGTGTCATTTTTTATTTTTGTACACTATATATGCACAAATTATGTAAATTTTAGTTAATTTATAAGAAATTTCTTGACAAATATAGCCATATATATATGATAAGTAATTAGAAATTGAGATGAAATGGTTCTAACATCACGCGCATGCGGAGGACGAGTCGGTGTATAATATTGTGAAAGAGATTCGAGAACAACTCCTGATGAGTAAGGCGGAATTGGCCAGAAAAGCGGTGGTTTCACCGCTCACTATCGATAGGATAGAGAAGGGAAAGAGCTGTCGTATGGAAACAAGGCGGAAGATTATTCTGGCTCTTGGTTATCATCTCTCCGACAAAGACAAGATTTTCCCTCAGGATTAGAAGAGGGCTCAACTATGCCTACACCCAAAAAGAATCAGCTAATAGGGTTGGATATTGGGACCCATTCCATCAAGCTGGTGGAAATAGACGACAGCAAGAAGGGACGGATTCTCAAGAGTTTTGGCATCATTGGATTGCCGCAGAATGCTATCGTGGAAGGATCCATTAAGGAGATGGAAATCGTCTCCTCCGCCATAAAAGAACTATATAAGCAGTTGAAAATAAAGAATAAAAACGTGGCAGCCTCGATTTCCGGGTATTCGGTTATAGTGAAAAAGATAACCATTTCCAGAAGAGGGGAAGCGGAACTGGAATACACCATTAATGAAGAGGCCGAGCAATACATCCCTTTTGATATCAGTGACGTGAATCTTGATTATGAGGTCTTGAGCGCCCCGGAAGTTGGGAGCCCTGATGGGGACGAAGAAGAGATGGCAGGGCTCATGGATGTGATGCTTGTGGCAGCAAAGAAGGATATCGTGGATGATTACGTCAGTCTACTGCAGCTCTCCGGACTCAATCCCGTTGTACTTGACGTGGATGCCTTTTCTGCACAGAATGCCTTTGAGATGGCTTCAGGAGAAAGAGAGACTTCCGGGTGCTATGCCATTGTCAATGTGGGGGCGGAGGAGTTGGGGATAAACGCCGTTAAAGACGGCATCTCTATCTTTACAAGGGATTCTTCTTATGGCGGATCCCAGATTACAGAAGCCATCATGTCAAGGTTCGATGTCAACCATGAGGAAGCAGATCGAATCAAGCTGGGTGGGACCAAAGTGGATAAAGAGAGAGAGGCCCTGGAAGACATCTTTACGTCTGTGATATCGGGTTGGGTGCAGGAAATAAAGCGGGCCCTTGACTTTTTAGGGACAACCGATCCCGATGAAACCATTGACAAAATGTTTTTGACCGGAGGTTCTTGCAGGATACCCGGTTTCCGAGAGTATTTGGAAACGGAAACGGAAATTCCCATAGAAGAGTTAAACCCTTTTTCGGGTCTTCAAATCAACGAAAAAATCTTTGATCCTAAGTACTTGAGTTATATGGCTCCCCAGGCCGCCGTGGTAGTGGGCTTGGGATTGAGGAGTATAGGGGACAAATGATTAGAATAAACCTCCTGCCTTTCAGGGCCGCCAGAAAGAAAGAGAATATTAGACGACAGGTCAGCTATTACTTCGGAAGCGTGATACTTGCTCTGGCAGTCATGACATATGCGTTTCTGCAAGTACGAGGCGAGTTGAACTCGCTAAAAGGAGAAAAGCAAAGAATAGAAACGGAATTGGCTACCTTTGAGGAGACGATCAAAAGGATCAACGAATTAGAAAAGATGATAGCCGACATAAGAAAAAAGCTGGATGTGATCAAGGACCTTGAAAAAAAGAAGACAGGACCGGTGCATCTCCTTGATCAAGTTGCCGAAGCAGTGCCCAGAGACAAGTTATGGCTTTCTTCGTTTGTTGAAAAAGAGGGTAAACTGACCCTGACAGGGACCGCAATGGATAATGAAACATTCTCTGTTTTTATGACGAGATTGGCGGAGGCTGAACTGATTACAAGCGTGGATATGAATGAAACAAGAGCAAGATCCATTCCTGAATATAAATTGAATGTTTTTGATTTCTCTTTGGAGTGTATCACCTATGCGCACAAAGAGCTTGAACCCGAACCAAAGAAGGTGAAAAAAAGATAGGGTTAAGAAGAGAAGAGAATCGGTAACAAATGGATACCACAGCCTTTTTTGAACAAGTAGAAAAGATAAAGATGCCCGTTAGGATCGGAATATTTTGCGGAACGATCCTCTTGTTGGCCGGCGCTTTTGTCTGGTTTCTATATCTTCCCAAAGTGGAGGAGATTAATAAGACGGAAGAAGAGATTGTTCAATTGGAGCAGAAGTTAAATCAGGCCAGAGTCAGGGCCAAGAGGCGTGAGGCGCTTGAACAAGAGTATGCCCAGGTCGATGCTCAGTTTGAGGAGGCCCTCAAACTCTTGCCTGACAGCAAAGAGATACCGAGCCTGTTGACGACCCTTAGCCGATTGGGGGCTGACGCTTCCCTGGATATTCGTCATGTCAGGCTTCAACAGGACAGGCCGAAGGATTTCTATATGGAAATTCCTGTCTCGCTGGAAGTGAGCGGGCCCTACCATAACGTAGCGGTTTTTTTCGATAAGGTGGGACGCATGGAACGAATCGTCAACATACTGAACGTATCCATGAGGCCCACTCAGGCGCTCTCTACCACATTAGTCACCACATGTGATGCGGTAACTTACCGATTTAAAGGCGAAACGGATGTCACCGAGACCAAAAAACAGAAATAATCTTATTCTCCTATTTCTTTCTTTCTTTTTTGCCTGCGTTTATGCCCAGGCCGCACAGGAGGTCATTGATAAGGAAAAGACCGGAGAAGAGGTTTTGAACATTGTGGAAACAACAGACCCTCAGAAGCCTGCGAGTGAAGGCAAAGACGACTATGTCTACGACCCTAGTGGGAAGACCGACCCATTCAAATCCTTTATTGCTCTTCAAGAAGAGATGGAGGAGATGAAGAGAAGAAAACCCAGGACTTACCTGGAGACCGTGGAGCTGTCCCAACTTCAACTGACGGTGATCATTACCAGTGGAAAAGAGAGTTGGGCCATGGTTCGAGATTCAAAGGGTCTGGGTCATGTGATCAAGAAAGGGACGTTCATCGGGACCGATGGAGGAATTGTCCATGAGATTACAGACAAAGAGGTTATTATCCGGGAAGAATACAAGGACTTCAGGGGAAACATAAAATACAGAGACAGATCCAAGAGATTACCGTCTCTCATGTAATCCGATCGTAATTTCCCAGCGCGCGTGTGGGCTCGAGACGATATATTAGATCATTGTGAGTATAGAGAATCAACTTCTAGGGAGATCATTCATGGGGAATAAAGCCAACTTTTGCAAAAAGGCCATATCTTCTCTATCTATTCCTTTGGGTATAGGGGTGTTGTTCTTCAGTGCGTGTGCTACACCCACGACTCAACAAGCCGTCACAGAGGAGTCCGAGACCCCTATCATAGAGTCTTTGAGGGTTCGGCCGTCCGCGGAGGGTACCGTGGTAGAGATCGTGAATTCAAAACCCACCCCGTATACGGCCTTTAAACTGATAGATCCGCCCAGGGTGATTGTCGATATCCCGGGGGAACTCAGGAGCGGTCTCCAAAAGACCACTGAGCTGGATGACGAAAATGTCAGGGAGATTCGTCTGGAACCAAGCGCCACCCAGACGCTGACCACGAGGATGGTGGTGAGTCTGGCCAGGGATGTGGACTACGAGGTGGTTGATCAAGGGCCCATCATCACCTTGACGCTTACACCCAGCGAGCCCTCCAGGGTCGCCGAGGTGTCAAAGATCACCGAAGCCCCGGAGCCTCCTCAAAGCGATCCAGCCGAACCGAGGATCTTTTTCGACCCAGAAGAAACCACCAGTCTGAATCAGATTCTGGGTGTGGATTTCATGATGCTTGATGGTGGCCGGTCTCTCCTGGTGGTGACGACAGATAAGAAGACGACTTATGAAATGCAGCGAAAAGGGCCTAAGGCGCTTGAGCTGACCCTTGAAGAAAGCACAATCCCTCCCTTGCTTATGAGGCGGCTTGATTCTCAGTATTTTGAGGGAGCTGTGGATCGCGTTAAGGCCTCGGTGATGGATAGTCAGGTTGTCCTGGACATATCCCTCAGAGACGTGGTTCCTTTTCATGTGAAACAGACGGTTGCCGGGATCAGTGTAGATTTTGAGGCGACTCCTGTAAAACCACCCGTCAAGACCCTCACGCCGGTGCAGGTGGCTGAGACGACTCAGGTGCGGGCAGCGTCGCTGCGAGAGAGGTCAACAACAGATGTGCCGGTCCCACTCGCCTCCATGCAGACGTTAGCGACAACCGGGACCTCAACCCTCACTTCCGGTACAACCCTCCAAACCGCCCCAAAGATCTATACGGGCGAGCCCATGACTTTTGAGCTGGCGGATGCGGAGGTCACCAATGTCCTGCGCATGATGAACGAAGTGACGGAACTGAACATCATATCGGATCCGGACATTTCCGGTGAAAGGGTCAATTTGAACGTCCATAATGTCCCCTGGGACCAGGTCCTGGACATCATCCTTCTGAGCAATAGTCTGGCCAAGAGACAGATTGCCCCCAACATCCTCATGATTACCACTGCCGCGAAAATGAGTAAGATCGAAGCAGAGGAAAGAAAAAAAGAGCAGGATGCGGCGGAAAAGATAGATGCTGAGAGGAGAAGGGTCATCAAAGAGAGGGAAAATGAAAAGGAATTGGCGCCCCTGATCACGGAGTATATACCAATGGATTTTGCCATGGTGGATGATATCAAACAGCATATTGTCCTGAGTGATCGAGGGAGCATCAGCACAGACGCGCGGACAAATACCATTATCATAAAGGATATCGCGGAAAGCATTGAAGAGGCGAAGGAGGTCGTAAGACAGTTTGATGCTCCCGTCAAGCAGATCATGATTGAGGCCCGTCTCGTGGACGCGGAGACGAATTTTGGTCGCGACGTGGGTGTGGAATGGACCTCCACCAGATTGTGGCAAAAAGATGAAGGCACGAACTGGGGGTTTGATCCAACGGGTTATGATTCAAACAACGACCTGGTGTTAGGCGGGGAGGTCTCCTCAAACGCGCCTCAAGGCTGGGCCTCAAACATCGGGTTTTCCCTGGCCAGATTGACCAATCAGGGCCTGGGGACCTTTTCTCTGGATGCCTATCTGGCCTATGCCGAGTCCGAAGGGACGGCCAAGGTCATCTCCGCTCCAAAGGTCATCGCCAGCAACGGAGAGACCGCGACCATCGCCAGGGGGACGACCTTTTACCTTGATGCTGCGGAAAATGTGGAGGCCAAAGAGGTCAAAGCGGAGCTCTCTTTGGAGGTGACATCCACGGTGAGTTATAACAATTTTGTGACCATGGAAGTGACGGTCAAAGACGAGACCGCGGGGGAATCGAGAAAGAGCGGCAAGGACCTCACCACGAAATTGATGGTCGCAAGCGGCGAGACCATCGTTATTGGGGGAATCTATAAAGAAGATAGGAGCGAAGAGACGTCCGGCATTCCGGTCCTGAAAGACATTCCCGTGGTGGGTTGGGCGTTCAAGGCCAGGTCGAACACCGTTTCAAAGTCAGAGCTGTTGATATTCATTACCCCTACGGTACTTCCTCCTCCGGGGAAGACTCAGGGAGGCCAGTGATTTAGGCTGAGACAACAATATATAAAGATAATCTCTGTTATGATCAGATTCATAAACCTCGTCATCTGTACGACTCTCTTTTTCTGCGTCACCTGCGTCGGTTGCGCGACCAACAGCGTGAATACCGAGAAGAAGGTCGAGGCATTGCGGGATCTCGGGGGGGCCCATTACCGCCAGGGGGATCTGAGGTTGGCGCTGGAGAAGTTGCAGGAGGCGGAAACGCTAGACCCGAACAACGCGGAGATCCATCATGAGTTGGGAATGGTGTACAAGGGTCTGGCGGTGTATGATCTCTCTCTAAAGCATTTCAAAAAGGCCTTGGAGCTGAATCCGGACTCTTCAGAGGCCCAAAACAATTTGGGTACGGTCTATCTCTTGCTGAAGGAGTGGGATCAGGCCATTGCATGTTTCCAGAAGGCCGCGAGTAATCTTCTGTATAAGACCCCATATTATGCCTACAATAACATGGGTCTGGCCTATTTCAATATGGGAGAATATCAGCAGGCCGTAGAGAGTTACCAGGAGGCATTAAGATTGTCACCGGAATATATCCCATGCTATGAGAATTTGGCCTTTACCTTTGAGGCCATGGACCGATGGGAATCGGCCATCGAGACCTACAAGAAATCGATTGCTTTTGCGCCCGATTATCCGGCGCCCCGTTTGAAACTGGCAGGGATCTATCTCAAACTGGACCGCCATGATGAGGCGGCCGAAGAATTGAAGATGGTCGTGGAGATTGATCCGGATGGGCGTTATGGCAGTGAGGCGAAAGAGTTGATGCGGGGTATGGAATAAGATTCGCGTGACATGACCGTGTATGGTGTATGGTGATTTGGAATACCTATTTAGGAGAACCTTGGATGAAAATAAAACATAATCGATTTAACCTCATAACGATTCTCTTGATTTGTATCTCTCTTCTCTCTGTTTCATGCGGGGGCGGCTCGGGCGATGGAGGGGGAGGGACCGCTCCTGGAAAGACGGCCACCATCACACTTTCTGTCAGCCCTGATAGTATCCCCGCAAACGGTGCAAGCTCTCTGGCCGTTACCGTGACTCTCAAAGACAGCACCGGAGCGGCGGTTGATAAGGGGATGAATGTCGAATTTTCCACCACGCTTGGAACATTTCCAAATGAGAGCACAAGCTATTCCACTTCGACGCCTGATGAGAGCGGGACCATCACCGTCTCCTTGATTGCCGGCACCACGGAGGGGACGGCGAGGATTACCGTAAAGTCCAACAGCATCACCCAGACATATGACGTGGAATTCACCGTACAGGTGGTGGGCTCTGTCACGGTCACCTCGGGAAGTCCTCGGCTTTTGGCGGACGGCGTATCCCAGACCGCAATTTCAGCCACGGTAAAGGACACCGGCAATCACAACATGCCGGATGGGACAACGGTCTATTTCAGCACTGATTTAGGCACCCTCTCCGCCAGCAGTGCCACCACCACCAATGGGCAGGCCACGGTGACCCTGACCAGTTCCACCCTTGCGGGAACCGCCACCATCACGGCGACTACGGCATCTGTCTCGGGCGACACCGCCGTGACCTTTTTCCCCGGAGACGTAGGGGTCATCTCCTTAACAGCCACCCCCAATAATCTGACGGCGGACGGTCAGAGCACGAGCACCATCGTCGCCACGGTAACCGATATCCAGGGCAATCTGGTTGAGAACGGAAAGTCCATCACTTTTTCAGTGATCATTGGAACGGGGACGCTCTCGGCCAATACGGCCACCACCGTTAATGGGGTGGCGACGGTGACCTACACGTCCTCTTTTACGGCGCTTATTGAAACCGTGAGGGCCCAGGCCACCAATGGGACGACAGCCACGGTTGATATCGTACTAATCGACCAGACCGTAAGCACGGTAACCGTCAATGCCGGAAGTTCCGAAATTGTGGCAGACGGAGTTTCTACAACCACGATCTCCGCCACGGTGAAGGACCTCGGTGGAGTCAACGTAAGGGATGGAATTCTCGTGAGCTTCACCTCCACTGCGGGGACGCTTTTGGCGTCCACGGCCCCTACCAGCAACGGGGTGGCCACAGTGACCCTGAGGAGTCCGACCAATTTGGGATTCGCCGAGGTGAGGGCGACGGCGGGCGGTGTGAATGGCACGGTAACCGTCAATTTTGTGCCCGGAGCGCCTTACCGACTCACCGTCCTCGCTGTACCGGCAACTGTGACGGCCAATGGCACGAGCAGCATCGACGTGATCGTCTACGATCAATACGATAATCCCGTGGCAAACGGAGAGACCCTTACATTCAGCGCGCAATACGGCACCTTGAATCCGTTGACGGCAACGACTTCGGGGGGCACGGCCAGCGCCACCTATACGGCCCCCAGTTCTGTGCCTGCCATCGGCTATGATACCGTTATGGTCCAAACGACCAATGGCCGAACGGATACGGCAAGCATCACGGTGACCGAACCGGAGGTCACCGGCATCACGGTCACGGCTAATCCCGTCGGCCTCCCGGCAGACGGCTCAAGCCAGTCCAGCATCACGGCCACGGTGACCGTGGCGGGAGGAGGATCTGCCCCTGACGGCACGGTGGTGACCTTTTCAATCACCTCGGGTGGGGGGATCATTACCCCTTCAGCCACCACAGCAAACGGTACGGCCACGGCGATTCTCACCAGTGGGACCGTGACGGAGACCGCCACCATTCGGGCGGAATCGGAGGGCGTCTCTGCAACGACCACCGTTGAATACACCGCTACACCGGCGAGCCTATCATTGGGTCTATCCCAGGCCACGGTACAATCCGATAACTCGGATAGCTCGACCATTACGGCCACGGTCCTGGATGCAAACTTCGCCGTAATAGAGGGGATCACGGTGACCTTCACTTCAAACGGCGGGCAGCTCAGTTCGGCGTCCGGTGAGACGGATGCCAATGGAAAGGCCACCGTCAATTTTTCTTCAGGCACGACAGACCGAAGCAACCGTGTGGTGACCATCACGGCCACGGTGTCGGGACTGGTGCCCAGGCAGATACCTGTTCAGGTGACAGGGTCCACTCTGGCTCTCTCCACGGATGCCTCCAATCTTGAAATCGGGGGAAATAACCAGGCCACCCTGACGATTACGGCCAGAGACGCCGGTTCCATTCCCATCTTTGATGCAGACCTGACGATTACTTCCAGCGGAACGGGTAGTGTTTCAATTACCCCAACCACGGGGTTAACCGACGTCACGGGCAAGCTGCAGGTGACCGTCACGGGCGTAAGCGCGGGTGTTGTTACGGTTCAGGCAGCGGGCCTGGGGGCGACGGGAACGCAAAGTTTTACGGTGGGGACGGTGGGGAATGTGTTCACGATTACGGACCCGACAGAGGATCCCTTTAGTGCGAGTACGGGCGACACCGTTCCCGTGACAGTGAACGCTCCAGGTGTAACGTTTGTGCGATTTGCCACGAGTCTGGGGGAGTGGGATCTCAGTGGGGAGAAGGTTTGGGACGTGCTTGTCGCGGCGGGTGTGGCTTCAGCCAACCTCACTTCAACCGAAGCAGGAACGGCGAGTGTTCAGGTCTCTGACCTGGCGGATCC
>CAZCCX010000073.1:8831-9446 GCA_964497115.1 uncultured Desulfobacteraceae bacterium | reverse complement strand
AGCCGTCGTCAATTTTGTCTTGAAAAATACCCGTCATTGAGCCTAAAATGGTAAGGTTTAGACTTGTTGAATTATAGGATACTCTGCACATCTCTATTCTTTTAGATAACGGACTCGTATGACGTCGATAAAACAACTCAACCTTGATCATCTTGTCGGGCAGGAGGTCGGCACGGCCACAATCCTTAAGGAACTCGCCCGAGGTGGGTCCGCTATTGTGTTTATTGCCTTTCAAAGGACATTAAAGAGACAAATCGCGGTCAAAATCCTGCCCAAGGCCCTTTTGACCGCTGAAACCGCTGAACGCTTTCAAATGGAGGCAGAGTCGGCTGCTATCCTTTCACACCCGAATATCATTCAGATCTATGAAGTGGGTGCAACTGATGATTTCTTGTTCTTCGCCATGCAACTTGTGCAAGGAAAATCTCTTGCGGATTACTTAAAGGCAGCCCGCAAACATGTCTTGCCCTCCAGGCGAGTTTTGCCCGTGAAGACAACGGTCGATATTATGAGAAAGGTCCTTGATGCCCTGGATTATGCCCATCGCCAAGACATTATCCATCGTGATATTAAACCGGGAAACATTCTTTTTGAAACCCATTCAAAACGCCCGAT
>CAZCCX010000073.1:0-8821 GCA_964497115.1 uncultured Desulfobacteraceae bacterium | reverse complement strand
ATCAGTGATTCAGGGGACCCCCGTTTATATGGCCCCTGAGCAGATCTTAAACGAAAACATAGATGGTCGGACCGATATTTATGCGGCCGGCGTCATGTTGTTTGAAATGCTTGTTTCCAAGCTCCCGATGCCGCCATGGGACTCAGCCCGGGGCCTACTGCAGATGAAGTTGGATAAGAAGGACCAGCTGTTTCTAAGAAGACCTTCAGAGCTGAACGATGCGATCCATCCTGATCTGGACGAGATCGTCCTGAAGGCCGTTTCCTTTTATCCAGATATGCGGTTTTCCGATTGTCGTGAGTTTTTGGAGCGGCTTGAAGTACATAAGGCGGAATACTTGCGAGATTAACCCTAAGGGGGATAATAGATAATATGCCCGGATCCCAAGTCGATACGGACAAGCTTGCGAGCTTTGGACGCTCTTTTTTTATGATATTCAATCGCGTCACCATGTATGATGCGAATCACCCTTATTGCAAACAGGCTTATGATGAATTCCTGCCTATAGTCCAAGAAGCCCTCAAGGCCCATTCCCCGGTGATCATTATGATGAATCAAGATCAGTTTTTTCTCGATGATGAGCCCTTGGATTCCCGCATAAATGTCACAAAGATGAGAGGGCACTTTAAGAAGGCCGAAATCCAATCCATTTCTTTTTACGAAGGCCTGACGGACAAAGGAGTCATGGATTTTGTCGAGGTATTTACTTCACTGAAAAACTACCCGAATGCTCGTGTGATGCAGGAAGAACTGGAGTCCCGTAAAATCAGTCAAATCAAGATGAACACGGTCTATTTCAAAAGGGTTGCCACTGATCAGGAAGTCGTTGATCGCGAAGCCCTGGAAGGGGCATCAGCTGAAAGAAATACTCAAACCATTAAGAAAATCACTGAAAGTCCAGCTGAAATGCTTAAGAGAATCATGGCGGCTGGGCGAGGCTCTGATGGTCAGGTTGACGGCAAAGGCAAGCTCTCTGGCGCGGGAATTTCCCGTCAGCTTGGACTGATCGAGAAGTCTGTGGGGAAGTACCTTTCTGATAAGCGTGAAGGCAAGGTAGACGGGCCTGATCTATCTGAAGTGGCCGATGCGGTCTCTAATATGAAAGAAGAGCTCGTTCAGGCCTTGGAGGTCCAGAGGTCCCAGGGTGTGTTTTATTCCAATGAGCAAGAGATTCTGGATAAAGCTAACGAAATCACCGATAACGTTGTGATCCAACTGATTAGGGATGAATACAGGTCCGGTGAGATCTCTGTTCCCCGCCTGGCTCAAATTCTGAAGAGACTGGTTCCCAACCCCCAAGACCTCAAACGACTTCTTCCAAAAATCAAAGAAGCCCTTTTGGAGGAAGGGATGACCCTTTCCGACTTCTTGAATTTTGTAAATGAACTTTCCCACGAGCTACAGAATGAAGAACTGTCAAAGGTTCTTTTGGAAAGCGCCGAAGAGGTCGGCCTTGACGGGGTCGAACTGATACAGGAAGTAAAGAATAATCCGAAGAGGGCAGCTGAACTCATTTTCCTTGCCGCTGAGATTCAGAAAAGTACTGGAGATGAGAATACTCTCACTGAATTATTGGTGGAATATGTCGAACGTATAGGATCCAAGATGACTCTGGATATCGCACGAGAAGAGGATGTGAGAGACGAAGAACAACTGAGGCAGGTGATGGGTCAAGTTGAGTCTCAAATTCTCAGTGAACTGAAAGGAATGGATGTTGAAGATGGTATCGTGGAGCAAGTAGAAGAGAGGCTCAAGAACCGAACCACGACATCATTTGAAGACCTTAAAGAAGAATGGAAAACCTCTAAATCAAACCAGGAAGAGACGGAAGGTTTGATGGAAATGAGCCTACTTCAGATTCTGGAACAGGGGGCTGGTGAAAACAAAGAATTAGGTGATATTCTAGGTAGAGTTCGCGACCAGGCTCAATCCCAGGGGCTTGACGAAGACGATTTTGAAAGGGTTTTGGAGGAGATCAATAAACAGAAGGAAAAAAGGCAAAAGGAGATTACCGACAAACTCAAGCTCGCAGGGGTTATGGACTCCGAGAAACTGATGTTCTATCTGGAAAGGGAGACATCAAAATCCATGCACCATCATGTTCCTTTTTCAGCACTCTCTTTTACAGTCGTATCGGCCCGGCCGAAAAAGAAGCTGGCTGAAGAAATCAAACCGCTATTGCTCCTGGAGGCGATTTTAGAAAGAATGGCCAATGTAATCAGGGGAGGGGACGTCGCAGCCCTAATCGAGGAGAATAAATTGATCGCACTTTTGCCCATGATACCGGAGGATAAGGCCAAACTGGCTTTGGAACGGCATGTCAAACTGCTAAATAGTCTAGCGGTTGAAGTAAAAGGTGTCCCTTTGGCGGTAAAGGTCGCGGGTGTGGCGACCAGCTTTGACGCTGAACGAACTCCTGACGCCAATGCGTTCTTTCGGGCATTGTCTGCCGACCTCGCGGAATTACGAGAAACACTTAGGAAGAAACGTGTAGACTCGACTACCCCGGACAAGAAAGGATAGGAATCACTTCTTACACCCCTCAGACCACTTCTGTTTTTTCCATGCACGAGCATGTCTATATCTATAAACTTTGGCTCTCGAAGAGAGCAGGTATTCTTGGAGAAAGGGGCTTTTTTTCAGACAGGAAGTGATATGTTAATGATGAGTTCATTCGATTTCTCGAGGCGAACATCGATGGCACCTCCGTGCTTGTCAATTACGAGCTTAGAGATAGGAAGATCCGCGGTATCGTACCTCAGTGAGCCTATTTGAGAAGTCGTGAAGGGGTAGAAGAAGTGCTCCACATCGTCCGAGGAGATGTGCTGAACCTGGTAGCGCATGATCAGGTTGCAGGTTCCGCTCTCCCGAGATGACCTCAGGTATAGAGTCGCTCCTTTTTCCATCTGGTTCAGTGCCTGTTTGGCAAGGGCCTCAAGGGCCAGTTCAATTTTTTGTGGGTCAATAGGAACATCGGGAAGTTCTGAATCCAGGGAAAGATTTGCATGCACACCTCTTTCATTGAACGCCGTTGCCATTGCGTCCATGACCTTTTCAACCAATCGGTTTAGATCAATCGGGACGAGGTGCAGTTCGATGGGATGCAAGTAATTCAGGATCATATTCAGTATAGCCTCCAGCCTGCCCACCTCTTCAACAATAATCTTCACCTTTTCCCTGTTGGGATCCTCCTGGTCCATCGAGGACAAAAGACGGCGCGCGAATCCACCCGCAGATACAAGAGGGTTTCGAATTTCGTGGGCCAGGCGGGCGGAGATTTCGCTGATTGTCTTGAGTTCTCCAGATCGGACAAGCTCTTCCTGCAGCTTCATCCGTCCGGTTATGTCCATAATGATTCCGTCGACACTCCTGATTGAGCCTCCAAGATCTTTGCGGGGAATGGCATGATCGGATACAAGAATAATGTGCCCGTCTCTATGTTTGACACGGTATTCAGCAAGAAATTCTTTTCCTTCCTTGAAACTCTTGTTCCTCAGATCTTCTACTCTGGCCCGGTCTTCATCGTGGACTCTTTGTGTGGTGAGCCAAGGGTTCTGGAATATTTCGTCAGGGGTAAAACCGAATACTTCCTCAACTATCGAGTTAATAAAGGTGATTTGTCCGGTAGCTCCCAACCTGTAGACCACGAGAGGAACGTTTTCCACGAGGGTTCGGTATTTCTCTTCGGAGGCAAGGAGTTGAGCACTTCGTTGCCTCAGGTGGGCCTCTGCAAGCCTGTAGTCCGTGACATCGTAAGTATAAATGGCAATCTGGCTGACTGTCCCTTCCGCATTTAGGAGGGGATAGACATTGTGATCATAGAATCTTTCTTTGTGAACATCTTCGAAACGCACAGACTTGGCTGAATTAACGACCTGGAAGACCTTTTGGTTTCTGGCCTTAGCGACTTCAGGAGGAAGCAGATCAAAAATGGACTTCCCTAACATTTCATCGACGTCCCTTCCCAAATACTTCCCGGCCATATTGTTGGCAGCAGTGATCCTGCCATCCGGATCTATCAGTATGGCCGACTCAGTAGGGGCGTTCAATAGGGCACGTGCTCTGTTTTCGCTTTCACTCAGCGCGTCTTGAGCTCGATTGCGCTCAATCTCCAACATCTCCAATTCTGAAACTCGACGGCGAAGTCTCTCTAATTCATCCGTGAGGCGCTTATCTTCTTTATCCTGAGGTCTCATTTGTGAGATCTCCTCAATCCCTTTGATTTTCGATATGCCAAAAAGCCCTACAACAATAGTAACAAGAAATCAAGAGAATACCGCATGAATATTCAGAACCTTTTTCATTGACCCATCTACCTAATATTTTTATGTTTTGTGTCATTATCGCCGGCGTAGCGAGTGGCTTGATTAGCCCAAAAGGGCTCTGTTACTTGCATCCCTACACTACTTCTCTTCGACTACTTCACCCCTTGTACTCGCAAGGTATATACATGGGATTGTCCCCAATTCTTTGCGCAGCTTGCCATATACTGTTTTACGCCGTTTCTTTGGAACCAGACTATGTGGCATTTACACTCCCTTACTGTATGTGACAAACATTTTTTTACCTGTCGCTCCTTTTGTATTGTTTCACCACGGGTATAGTCCTGGGCAACCGTACAAAATGGAGCGTTTTCATTAAGTATTTGAGTATGGCTTATTCTATTACCAAAACATGACAAATAGGGGAGAACCATGTGGATAGTTTATGAAAATCCCCAAGAATAACTCGTCATTTATGGCGGGGATGAATGCGAAGCGCGGGTATGGGGATGCAATCCCCCTCCACGCTTTTGAAGATTCCTTCAGCAAGCTGCAGGGAATCTCCCAAATGTAAGGAAGTCTTTTATTGTAATTCGCTCGCTAACCCCCAGCAAGCTGCGGGGTTAGCGCACGCTGTGCATTTTCAAGAAGCCCCGTCTCTTATGGTGGAGAGCTTCACTGAAATTCACAGTGACAACCGCAAGATTTTGCTGTTTTATTTTAGGTTTTGTGGTAATAAAGCAACAGAGCGTTTGGAATTCAGGGAGGCTTTTTGCGTATGAGAATTTTGCTTCTGGGTAGCAGCGGACTGTTGGGGCACGACTGTAAGGAAGTTCTGAGCAGTGCTTACGAGGTTATCGCTCCGGATAGGGAAGAGCTGGACATCATAAGCTGGGATGTTGTCATCGAGAAGATGCATAAAGTCTCTCCGGACATCGTGCTCAATTGCGCTGCATTTACCGACGTAGATGCTTGTGAAAAGGAACATTTTAAGGTGAGAAAGGCGAATTTGGAGGGTCCTCGTAACCTGGCGCAAGGTTCTGCCAGGTTTAACTGCAAGGTGGTCCATATCTCAAGCGACTACGTCTTTGACGGGAAGAAGAGTTTACCCCAACCCTATTTTGAGGACGACTCTATCGATCCCCTCTCCGCCTACGGTCGAAGCAAGTATGAGAGTGAGGTTGCGGTTAAGGAAAACGCGCCAAACTACATTATCATCCGGTCAGGGTGGCTATATGGGATCAAGGGAAAAGACTTTATCAAATCCATACTCAACAATACTTTGGGTAAAAAGAGAAAAACACTGAAAGCTGTCAATGACCAATTTGTTTCACCCACCTGGTCCTATCGCCTCGCCATGCAAATCAAAGAACTGATAGACCATGACGCAAAAGGAACCTACCACGCCACAGCAGAAGGATATTGCACACCGTACGAGCTTTCCCAATATGTCTTCAAGAAATTAAAACTGAAGATATTACTTGAACCATTGAGCATAAATGACTATAAATATGTAGCAAAACGACCGCGCAATTGTATTCTTGAGAATAGATTACTGAAAAAACAAGGTCTCAATGTCATGGTGGACTGGAAGGAAGATGTGGATGCCTTTCTTGATCAATTCGGCAAGGCTCTCGTTAAGGAGGCCAGAAGAGGAAAGAAATAGGGTGAAGATGATGAGAGTCTATCTGATGCGGCATGGCCAACCGGTATCTACGGAAAGGAATCCAGAGCGGCCCTTGTCCGATCTAGGGAAAAATGATGTGGAAAAGATCGCGGAGTTCCTCCATGGGGCCGGCGTAAAGATTGATCAAGCCCTGCATAGTGGAAAGGCCCGAGCAAGACAGACAGCCGCGATTATGGCTTCCAGACTGAATCCGAAACTGGAACTTCAAGAGAGCCCCGGTCTCGGCCCTTTGGATGACGTAACAAGGATTGCTAACCAGATCAAAGAGGCTAAGAAGGATCTATTGATCGCAGGCCGCATGCCGCACCTGGGTAAGCTTGTGTCCCTCTTAGTCGTCGGCAATCAATTGGTTCCGGTGGTCAATTTTCAGCAAGGGAGCGTGGTCTGCCTCGAAAAAGATGAAATAGACCGTTGGTCCGCAGTCTGGGTCCTTGTTCCTGAGATAATGTAGGATCAGTCCTTCTCAAAATAAGACGACAACATGGAGAAATTGCATAGCCTTTTTGGTTTTTTCGCCCTCGCCGCCTTGGCTTGGGTCTTCTCAGAGTGCCGAAAAGAAGTCCACTTTAGAACGCTGCTTGCCGGTATGGGACTCCAAATTTTGCTCGCCCTTCTGTTTCTTAGACTTCCCGGAAGTCAAAGCTTTTTTCTATGGCTGAATGGCGCTGTTGAGGCCCTTGAAGAATCCACCAGAACGGGAACCGGTTTTGTTTTTGGCTATCTCGGTGGAGATCCCCTTCCTTTTGATGAAAGGAGCCCGGGACTCAGTTATATACTGGCTTTCCGCGGACTTCCTCTTGTGCTGGTCATAAGCGCCCTTTCTGCCCTGCTGTATCACTGGAGAATTATTCCTTTGGTCGTCAAGTCTTTTTCTTGGGTCTTGCGCAGGGCCATGGGCATAGGGGGGGTGGAAGGACTGGGTGTAACAGCCAATGTCTTTATGGGTATGGTGGAATCCCCCCTGCTCATAAGGCCCTATCTCTCGGGGATATCGAGAAGTGAACTTTTCACCATTATGACCTCGGGGATGGCGACCATTGCCGGGACCGTTATGGTCCTTTATGCCTCGGTTTTGAGCGAATCCATTCCTGGTATCATGGGTCATCTCCTCACCGCATCTCTTATCAGCGCCCCAGCAGCCATCACGACTTCCAAGCTCATGGTGCCAGAAACAGGGGAACCCTCCACAGGCAGGCTCGAATTACCCGTGCAGGCAAACAGCTCCATGGGCGCCATTGCCCAGGGGACCGTTGACGGGATGAGACTGTTGATAAACATTGTTGCCATGCTGGTGGTGCTTGTGGCGATCGTTCATCTTTTGAATCTTTTGTTGGGTGTTTTTCCAAATGTGTTTGGAGAACCGATTACCTTTCAAGGACTGCTGGGATTTGTGATGGCCCCGGTGACCTGGCTCATGGGCATCCCCTGGTCGGAGGCCCAACTCTGCGGCACCTTGATGGGCACTAAAACCGTTTTAAATGAACTCTTGGCCTATGGGGAACTTGCCAAGCTGCCCGAAAATATGTTGAGTACCAGGTCAGAGTTGATCATGACCTATGCCATGTGCGGCTTCGCCAACTTGGGGTCACTGGGAATAATGATCGGCGGGGTAGGGGCCATGGTCCCGGAAAGAAGAGAGGAAATTGTTGGCCTCGGCGCAAAATCAATTGTGGCAGGCACCATAGCCACGTGCATGACAGGTGCTGTGGTAGGGGTCATTTGTTGAAGATGAAGACCAGGTCAGTAAGTAGATTGGGCCAAGGAAAAGCTCTCTGCTACGGTCTCCCGTGCCATTTCCTGGGATAGAAAAACACTCTGGATTTCAATTGCTTCGTCAACGTCACTGAGAAAAAGGTCCACCAGCTCCGGATCAAAATGCTTCCCGCGTCCCTCCCAGAGAATCTGGAATGCCCTATCATTTGAAAAGGCCTCCTTGTACGGGCGTTTGCTTGTAAGGGCGTCAAAGACATCTGCAATGGCGCTAATTCTGCCCTCAATGGGAATTTCATCTCCACGAAGACCTTTTGGGTAGCCTGAACCGTCCCACTTCTCGTGGTGTGTAAGGGCAATGGTTTCTCCTAACCGAAGAAGCTCGGAAGTGGATTTTTGCAGAATCTTTGCCCCGATTGTCGGGTGGCGTTTGATATGTCCCCATTCCCGTCGATTGAGCTTGCCCGGCTTGAGAAGGATTTCCTGAGGCGTGCCGATTTTGCCGATGTCATGCATCGGGCTGGCGTGATAAACCAGTTCAACTCTGTGGGGTGACAGTCGGAGTCTTCTTGCGATCAGGGCGCTGAATTCGCTCATCCGTTGAATATGGGCGGCACTGCCTATGTCTTTGTATTCGGCGGCGACCACCAGTCTTTGAATGGTCTCAAGGTTGGCCGTACGCAGCCTGCGCTGTGCCTCCACCACGTCATCGAGGGCGGTGCGAAGGGCCTGTGTTCTTTTCCGAACAATGTCTTCCAGTTGGTCTTTGTGCCGGCGGAGGGCGTCATGGGCTGCTTTAATCCCAAGCAGGGACTTTATACGGACACGAATCTCAGTGAGGTCAAAAGGCTTTGTTACAAACTCATTGGCGCCGGCATTCACCGCGCCGATTCGGTCTTCCCGGGTGGCCATCCCGGTGACCATGATAATTGGAAGTTCATTTGCCAAATACTGTTTCCGGATGGAACGGGCCACCTCGAATCCATCCATGCCGGGCATGTTGACATCCAGAAGGATCAGATCAATGTCCAACCCGACCTTGGCCATGGCTTCGAAACCATCTTTGGCGGTTTCGACTTCGTGTTGAAGAGAAATGACCATGTCGGACAGCAACCCTAGAATCTTCGGATCATCGTCAACAATGAGGATTCGCTTGGGTCTG
>CAZCCX010000072.1:0-9509 GCA_964497115.1 uncultured Desulfobacteraceae bacterium | reverse complement strand
ATCACCGCCGCTGGCCCCTATAGATATCGTCTTGAGGGAATAGTCCGTGCCTTATTACACATCAGAATAATCAAGAATCCTGAATATTGATGAACTCGTAAAAAGTCAAAGACCCGTCACTCCCGCGAAAGCGGGAGTCCATAACAGCTTAGAATTCCTGGATTCCCGCGTGCGCGGGAATGACAGAAATGGGGCAAAACGGACTTTTTACGAAGGCATCAATATTAGTCTCAGAAATTATGATACGAGGCACTAGTATCGTGTCCCAGAGGTAACTTGCATAATAGACTTTCTGAAATAGGTCCGCAGAGGGATCACGAGGGTCTCTTTATGACGCATCATAAAATATGCTCAAGATTCCGGAATTGATTTCTGGGACATGACTCTAGAGGATGAACTGAAGAAGAAAAGCATACCCCGCGAAATGCCTTTTGAACAGGGTTGGGGGCGAAACCATATCATATTGAAATATTGTAAGAAAAGCCAAAATTCTTTACATCACCAGCCAAAAGCAGTAATTTACTACAGCCTTACCCCTAACGTTGCAAAAGTTGAGGATGCTGCAGATCCGCCTAGAACCCCTTGTCATGTTTTTTATGCAACGATAGGGTTACCTTGAGTGGTCCCCGCAAGTTCGAGATCTCTCGAAGGGGTATTCCCGGCCTTTTTAAAGAGACCCGCGAAACAGATCAAGAACAGAGATTGTTTATGAAGAAATTCCGGATCACATTCTTCCCCTATGAAAAGTCCGTCGACGTAGAAGAGGGCACCACCATTGCACAGGCGGCCCAAAGTAACGACGTCTTTATCAATAATCTGTGTGGCGGCGAAGGGGTTTGTGGGGAATGCCGTGTTCAGGTCCTCAAAGGAGAAGCTGAAAACATAGATGACGGCTTTGTCCTGGCCTGTCAAACAGAGATTCACGATGATCTGGAGGTGGAAATTCCGCCCGAGTCCCGAATCGAGGAAGCCCAGATCATGACCGGCGAGATCGCACAGGGCCCGGCCGATGAAAAGGCCGGCATTGGGACAGGGCCCGGACGTCTTTCCTTTCCTATGAAGCCCTTGGCGAGGAAGATCTACCTGGAACTCCCGCCACCTACCCTTGAAGACAACATCACTGACATCGAAAGACTATCCCGTGAGCTGAGACGCAAACTCGGATGGCATTCATATGAGATATCTCTGGATGCCCTTCAGCATCTCTCAGATAATCTCCGCGATCATGACTGGAAGGTGACCGCCACGGTTGTCAAAGACAAAAACCGCTACCGGATCCAAAAACTGGAACCTCTGGACCTCACGGCCAACAATTACGGAATTGCCGTTGATGTGGGGACCACCACGATTGTGGTCCAATTGATCCATCTCAAGACGGGTCGAATCATTGATGTAGACGGCACCCATAACCGGCAGGCCCAGTATGGGGAAGATGTGATATCTAGAATGATTTTCGCCTGCAACAAGGATGGCTTGTCCCCATTGCACAGGAGCGCTGTAAAGGACATCAACACGTTGATAGGGACGTTGACTCAAAGAAACAAGATTTCCCGTGAAGAGATAACGGCTATTGTGGCTGCCGGCAATACAACCATGACCCATTTTCTCCTCAACCTCACCCCCTGTACCATCAGGCTTGACCCCTATGTCCCCACTGCCGATATCTATCCCCAAATATTGGCCGGCGACATCGGCATAGAGATCGCACCCCATGGCATCCTCGAGGCCCTGCCCAGTGTGGCCTCTTACGTGGGCGGAGATATTGTCGCAGGGGTGATGTCCTGTGGCATTACTGAACACTCGGAAGTGAGGGGATTGATCGATATCGGGACCAATGGAGAGATCGCCATAGGGAATAATGAGTGGCTTGTATGCTGTTCTGCCTCGGCCGGACCCGCCTTTGAGGGCGGGGGGACCCGGTGCGGAATGCGAGCTACAAAGGGCGCCATTGAAAAAGTGGTCATTCAAGAGGGCACACTGACCTATGAAACCATAGGCAACGCCAGCCCCAGAGGCATATGCGGTTCGGGCTTAATAGACTGTATCTACGAATTGGTCAAAAACGGGATTATCGGCGCAGATGGAAAATTCAACAAAGACCGCCAAGATGCCGGAATCACCTTTGAAGAGGAGATCCCTCAGTATGTCATCGCCAGGCCCGAGGAAACCGAGACAAAAGAGCCCCTCGTGATCACGGAATCCGATATTGACAACTTGATCAAATCAAAAGGGGCTGTCTATGCCGCCATGCAATCGCTGGTGAAATATATCGGCACCTCCGTGGACCAACTGGACACCCTTTATGTGGCAGGAGGCTTTGGGAGCTATCTGAATATCTCCAAAGCCATCTCCATCGGGCTCTTACCTGATATTCCCGAGGAGAAGATTGAATTTATAGGGAACAGCTCCCTGACGGGTGCCCGAATGGCGCTCCTCTCGGAAACGGCCTTTGAGAAGTGCATTGCCATCTCCAAGTCCATGACCAATATAGAGCTTTCCCAGTATCAACCCTTTATGGATGAATATATTGCCTCCCTTTTCCTCCCCCATACCGATCGCAGACTTTTCCCTTCCGTGGATTATTAGTAGATCATCTCCAACTTCCTCACTCTTCGCTTGAGTTGTCGGCATCCTTTTTCAGTTTTCGAATCACAACCTTCTGCACTTTCTCCCTCAACATACTGTAGTACCTTTCCTTTTCATTCCATATGATAGCGCTTGTACTCCCTCCATCAGCCTCTCCCAGAATCATACTCCCCTGTTGATCGGTCTTATAATCTTCACAGATAAACAAGTTCGTTCCCTCGATGTCGTCCAATAAGAGCGTAAACAAGGCCGCATAACTGGGACGGGTGTGATCGGCAAAACTCACCAATATATCCTTTTTCTTGCTCAGGACCACAAGTGCGTAGTCTGTTCGCAAGTAAAATTCGTTGTTATAGAATTGGCCCTTTGAATAGGCCTTTTTCCCCTTATAGAACCTCTCGAAAACCGCCTCAATGTCCTTCATGATCTGTTTCTCTTCTTCACTCGCCTCGACTGTCTCGACATTCTCTTCCATCGGTTTTCTCCCTCTTTTGCGAGTATCGGCCTGCTTTTGTGCAGAACTCTGACGTTATACAATCCTTCAGCGATCTGACATCCTTTCCCCGACATCTCCTTCAATAATGATTTCATGTTGTGATCAAAACATCAAACTTTTTTTCCTCTACGCAGCTCCTCTTTCGCCAGTGGCTCGTATCATTTATTCATGGCTCAAATGTGCAATGACCCTCCCCACCGCGTTCCTCCATTCGGCCCGAGCTCATGGCCGAGGGCAGGGCCGTGAGCCTGTCGAACGGCCGTTCCACCACCTCCGGACAGATGGCGATGAAACTGAAAAGAGACCCCCATGCCCCCCACGTATCATAGAATCTGTTCAGGATAATGGAAGTTATTCGGCTCATCCGGTTAATGAGTACGAATTATTAAAAGATATGCCCACTCTCGAGGAGAATGGTGATGAAGTCTTTTCAGAGTGACTGTCGGAAGGCCTAGGTTATTTCAAATAGTTACGGAATGGGGGACCCCCTGGCTTCCCGCTTCGAAGAAGCGGGAAGAACAGCGGAGGGGGGAGGCATCACCCGTCAGTAACTGTTTGAAATGACCAGGCCGGGAGGCCCGGAATCGAAGAAAAGATTTCATCACCATTCGCTCGCTGTACAACTGAGGTGTAACCTCATATCATTGCGTACTCATTAACCGGATGAGCCAGTTATTTCTGGGACACGACACTAGTTATTGACATCACTTTTCCCAATTGCTACTAAACCCTAACGTTGCATAAAAAACATGACACATTGAATGGATTAACTTGGAATTCACATTTGGTGATTTCCAGAAATAGTCTCGAATTACGCCAAGATCCTTGTTGTTATTGCTTTCTAGAACCCCTTGTCATGTTTTTTATGCAACGATAGGGTAAACCCTCGAGAACCTTATAAGAATGAATCAAGGGAAAATCATAGAGTTTATTGATCAAGGCAGGTTCATCTGCACCCTATGCTTACAGGACAAGGGAACCAGGCTCCATCTGTTGACCCCTCTCAACCGTGAGGTCAATATCTCCCCCAAAAGGGCCCTTCTCTTCTCAAAGGCGTCCCTAGACACCGGGATGCCCAGGGAAGAGCTTTTAAACACATTAAAAGAGATCGAAGCGCGGAGAAAAGAGTTCCAGGAAGATATCCATGTCAAGGAACTGTGGGAGTTGGTGCGGGATGGGCAGGAGCATTTTGACTATGTGGACCTTGCCCAACTCTGTTTTGGAAAAGAGATCACAGATGATCACATCTCTGCGCTGGTCAGGGCCCTATTTGACGACAGACTCTATTTCAAGTTGAAGGACGGTCGTTTTCTCCCCCATTCGGAAGAGATGGTGAATCAAATCATCAAGCAGAGGGAGGAGGAGGCTCGAAGGGAAACAAGGCTGAAGGAGGGGGGCGCTTGGCTGAGGAATCATGTACTGAATAAACCGGTCCAGCCCCCTTCATGTAAGGATGAGATTGTCGACCTCCTTATCGAACTGGCCCTTTACGGAAAAGAGGCTTCAGAATTCAGGCATGGGAAGGACCTTCTCCTCAGGGCGGGAATAGCAGACGTTCAAAGGGTCAGGAGCCTCCTTGTGGACCTCGGTGTCTGGGGGGAGGATGAAAACCTCGACCTTCATCGGTCGAATATCAGCACCTCCTTTAGTGAAGACTTGTTGAATGAGTCGGAACAACTCATCGAGGTCGGCATTGAAGAGGTTGGGCGCAAGGACCTTCGAGATCTGAACACGTTCACCATTGACGGCCCTGACACCAAAGACTTTGATGACGCTCTGAGCGTCGAAATCACATCCGATTCTGTTATCCTGGGTGTTCATATTGCCGACGTCGCAGGCGTCATCCCTCCCGGCAGTCTCCTTGACAAGGGGGCCTCACAACGGGGATCTTCTCTTTATCTTCCTCGTCACCAATACCCCATGATCCCGCCGAACCTGTCCCAGGACACCTTGAGTCTGAAGAAGGACTGTGATCGCCCCGCCATATCTCTCATGTGCCGCTTTCATAAAGGCGGCGATCTTTTGGACTACCGATTTGTATTGAGCGTAGTGAGGGTCAGGCGTCAACTCACCTATGACGAGGTCAACGACCTTTACAAGGAAGAGGCTTTGCTGAAGCAGGCCTATGAATTGAGCCAAGAGCTGAGGAAGAAGCGAATCGACCAAGGAGCCCTTATCCTTTCCCTTCCCGATATCTGGTTCACGATTCATCCCGATTCTTCTATCTCTTTGGAAATGTCGGATCAGGAGACTCCCTCTCGAATGATGGTGGCCGAATTCATGATCCTCTACAATTGGCTGGCAGCCAAGTTTTGCCGGGAGCATGACATTCCGATTCTCTATAGAAGCCAGGAGAAACCCAGTGAAGAGCTATCCGTCGGCGATGAAGGTTACCACTATTACGTCTTCAAACAGCGCCGCAAGCTCAACCCCCTCATGATCGATACGGACCCCCGCCCCCACGCCGGGCTCGGCCTGGATATGTATACCAATGTCAGCTCTCCCATCAGGAGATACTTGGACCTGGTGATTCAACGGCAGATGAGGCGTTATCTGTTAGGGGAATCTTTCGTGTACAACAAAGAACAACTGCAAGAGATAAGGATGTCGGTTCAACCCCTATTGCGGACCCTTGACACCATGAAACGAAACCGTATTCGATACTGGACACAAAAGTTTCTCCTTTCTCATCTCGGAGAGAGATTCCCCGCCCTGGTTCTTGATATCCTGAGAAACAGGTATCGAGTCCTTTTGACGGACTTTCTGCTGGTGACGGAAATGAAGAGAGAAAACGGAAAGGAATTTCATCAGGGTCAGCAGATCATGGTAAAGGTCAAGAAGAGCGATCCTTGGAATGACCTGTTGAATTTGGAGTGTGGATAAGGGAAAGGTGTAAGGCAGAGGGCACAGGGCATGGGGCATAGAGCAGAGGGCTAAGGACATAGGGCATGGGGCATGGGGCATAGAGCAGAGCGCATAGGGCATGGCGCATAGAGGTTGAGGAAAAGGGGCTTTTCCCTAGCCTTGAGCCTTGTGCCTTGAGCCTTGCACACTGCTTTCTATTCCGTCCGGATAAACACCTGGCCTAATACCAACGCCCCCTTCTTTACCTGGACCGGATGACTGCTATGCCCTTCCAAGCCACACAATGCCCTAAGTTCTCTCACCTCACCAGGCTTGAGAAGATGCTCATTGATTTTTAGACGGATGTCTTTCTCATTATACAAATTCGTCTGTATTTCCTCCAGGCATATCCGATTCTCCATGGATAGGAACACCGTATCCTCCGACCTCAGGTAAACGTGCCTTTGATCGTTTATCTTTAGAACCAGATAATCCATCTTGGGAGGGGCAAGCCTGACCACTATCCGGCCCAAAACACGATCATCCCCGGACGCGATGATTTCGTAGAGTTCCCCCTTATTGCCCAAAGAGTATCTCTTAAGGAGACCTGCTCCTGTGTGAATGAGATACCCCCGGTCTTCGCCTGTGTTATTCTTGAGATTACCCACAAATCCCTTGAAATTGACTGTGATCCCTGAGGTGTCCGCCAGGGAGGGTAGAATATCCACGATCTTCAGATCATCTCCCTTGACCAGATCAAGGGTCTCTCCATCAGCCAAGAGAAGGCGATGCCCCTTTGTCTCAATCACAAAATACTCCACCCTTCTGGTCCGGCTCGGTTGCCTATCTTGCCCGAGTCTGTTCTCGGATATTCTAACGGGGATTTCGGCAAAGACATCGTTGTCCTTTCTCACAAGGATACTTGTGTCTTTGAAAATGACAAACTCTCGGCGATAATCGTTGAGGCCGCCATGTCCAAGGATATCGAGGCTTAGTCCCCTTTCGTAGTTCGATTCGATATGGGAGATGTGAATGGCGTCACCAGCCTTCACTTGCAGGGTTTGATTTTGCTTGACAACGATGGGGATTTGTCCGTTGAGGGAAACCACAAGGTAGTTCAGGACGGGGGAATCCAGTTCAAGCCCCGGGGATTCAGGGATGATTCCGAAGACCTCTTTAAAGGCATTGATGATGAGATTATGATACCGCACCTTGAGGTCAATGGAGGGAAGAAACTTCGACGTTTCAACTCCAAAGGCGGGGATATGGTGGGTGGTAAGGGCGTAATATGTAGCTGAATTCTGCTGTTCCCGGTGTGGGCTGTCTTTGTCCCCTGTCCTTGTATTCATGAAATGGAATTTGTGAAGATCGTTTTGAATATGGGGATTGACTTGGCTGATGACCTTTTTGGCCGTCTCCTCCAGTTCGATGACTCTGTCGGTCCCCGGAACCCTGTATTCCCGGCAATCGGCAATGATAGACTGTCCAAAACGGGTTGGATTTCGCCATTTGTCAATGTATTCGGGATAATAATATCCGGATCCGTCATGGAGGTTCAGAAGATAATCACTTTCACTGATCAACTCTTTCAGCTTGGTCACAATCTTGTCTTCCATGCTGGTAGAGGTATCCTCAGGGCTGAATCTCCTGTTCATGTCGCCGTTAGGGCCCCTTTGATTGAGGATGATGGAGTAGAAATTGGCCCTCGGGACCACAATAAGATTCCCTTTTTGAAGGCTCATGTCGGCATAAAGGTCGGCGGAGAGGAACCCTCCCGGCTCGTTTCCCTGTATCCCGCCTATGAGCATCAAGGTCTTTCCCGGATCTTTTCCGAAAATCTTGTATATGTTCAGCTCATAGGCCGTGTTGGGGAAGTAGACGAGGTGCTCTCTCTCGGAGAAGGCCTGAGAGGGAAAAATGCATAGGGATGACAGGATCATCCAAAGGCACAGAAAAAACATTCTTCCGTCAGGCATGGATCGAAGCCCTTTCGAGCCAGCCACTAATTCCCTTGCATCGGCTGCCATTCCTCTTCCTTGATCCTCCAATCCTGCCCTTTCTTGACAACAACCAGATTCTTAATGCCGTAGTCCTGATACGCGTCGGCCTCATATGTCTGTTTAAAGCTGACCTTTGCCTCTCGAGTGGAGGCCGGCAAGATCTCCAGGTCCGTTATCACTATGTTTATAGAGCGGTATTTTCGGTTTAGTTTCTCCCTGTGGGTCTTCCATGCCCCCAGGTCCATTCCCCGGGAGGTGAATGCCGTGTCATAGCACAAGATATACCCCTCAAGGTCCTTCCCTTCCCAGGCATCTTGCCATGATAATATCAATCTTCTTATTTCTTCCTGAGCGGAAAAGTATGGATCCTCGGGTGGTCCCCTCCTGAGTTCCTTCCTTTGGAAGAACTCCCCCGTGATCTTCCACTCTTTACTGTTCTGTCGGAGATAAAGGCGCTTTTCACCCTCGCTCTGAAGCCTCTCGGTCCGGTAACGTTGGTCAAATTTGGCCAGAACCGTGCCCCCGTTTTTGAGCAGCCAAAGATTCTCAATGTCCACCATAATTTGTTTATAACTCTTGGCAAGCCGGGCCTTATGCTCTTTGTACTGTTTCCAGTCCTTTCCATCCACGGTAACGCGTGGACTGTAAAATGACATGTACTGGTCGACCATCTTTCCTTGCCAGGTCCTTCTCCAGGTCTCGATGATCTCCAACATTTCCCTTTTCTGCTTTTCCAGTCTGCCCCGTTCCACCATCTCTATCCTAGAGCATATGACAGCGGGTGTATCATACAACGTAATGTAAGAGGCCATATCGTCAATATGTTGGTTCTCCAGGACGATACATCCATTTGAATCATTGGGCTTTAGAGGCTTGTCCGTTCCGTGAAACCAGATCCCATACCCTCCGTTTCCCTTTTTTTTGTCCATAGGGCTGGGGTAATCTATGGGGAAGGCCCTGACCCCGTAAATGGGAGCGAGATCCTTCTCGAGATAGGAGTGGGTAAAAAAATAGATGCCTTCAGGGGTCTTCTTGTCGTTTTTCCTCGCCTTTGGGCCGTCATTCTCCCCGGTGGAACACTTGTAGGTCCTGAGGGGGCTTGAGAGATCCTTCCATTCATACACAAAGGTCTTCTGGACAGATTTGTCCACAAGGATCACATACTCAGAGCCTTGCGCCGGCCGATTCAATAGTGGCGATGGGACCAGCCCGGACTCGAATGCCGATTGTCTTGAGGAATCCGCCACGCAGGGGTGGGTCCACAACAGGAAAACAGAGACGATCAGGACGAACAGTGGCAGCCCCAGTTCGGATGAGGTTAAGAAACGCATTTTCATCACTTGTCGCACCTCTTACTTCAGCTCATTTGTTCTAAAAGAACAGCAAAAACTTCATTCCCCGTCACAACACTCCTCTTTCCATACAATCCAGGAGGGTCCCCCTAAACCCTCCAGCCTTCTCTTCCGCCTTACACCCTCACGGGTCTGTGGCGGAGACGTTATTATGTGCGTTAATTCTGGGACACGAGACTAGATAAACACCCTCTTAAAAATATCATCCACATGTTTGAGATGGTAATCCAA
>CAZCCX010000071.1:0-9510 GCA_964497115.1 uncultured Desulfobacteraceae bacterium | reverse complement strand
TATATTCCAGTTACTTCTGGGACATGACACTAGTGCCTCGTATCACAATTTCTGACCCCTATAGATATCGTCTTGAGAGAACAGCCCATGCCTCATTTCTTACTTGATCCGCGAATATATGATACACGACACTAGTTGGCGCCACAGCACTTCTTATATTTCTTGCCGCTGCCGCATGGACAAGGGGCATTCCTTCCGATCTTTTGGCCCTCCCTCTTGAACGTGACGGGCGTACCCCCGTCATCCCCGTGGCTGAGCTGCATGGCCCTTTTCTGTCTTTGAGGCATTTCTTCTTCCGGTTTTTTTCGAAGAAGCTGGATCCGGGAAAGGGTGCTGAGGGTTTCTTCCCTTATTCGATCCATCAGCTCTTCAAAGAGCGAGAATCCCTCTTTTTGATATTCTCTCAACGGGTCTAATTGGCCGTAACCCCGAAGCCCGATTCCTTCTTTCATGTTTTGCATGTCCTGAAGATGAGCCACCCATTGGTTGTCAATAATCTGAAGGATGATGATCTTCTCTAAGGCTCGAATCTCTTCTTTTCCAAATCTATTTTCCCGTGCCTCAAAGGCCTTTTGGACTTGTTCATTCATCAGGAGGATCAAATCTTCTGTCTTCAGTTGATCAAACCTCTCTTCTCCCAGGTCTTCCGGCCCGATCTTTGCCAAAAAGCCGAATAATCTGGCGACGTTTTCCCTCAACCCCTGAATATCCCAATCTTCGGGGTAGTCTTTCGGATTGGTGAAAGTATCAACCAGCATCTGCAGCTTCTCATCCGCCATACTTCGGATCACTTCTTGAACCCCGTCACCTGTGAGCAAATCCTTCCTCAAAGAATAGACGATCTCCCTGTGCTTGTTCATGACATCATCGTATTCAAGTAGGTGTTTTCTGATATCAAAATGATGGCCCTCCACCTTCTTCTGGGCATTCTCTATGGCCCTGGAGATCAGATTGTGCTCAATGGGTTGCCCCTCTTCCATGCCCAGGCGGTCCATAATAGAGGCAATCCTCTCGGAGCCGAATATTCGGAGCAAATCATCTTCGAGAGAAAGGTAGAAACGGGAGGTTCCGGGATCCCCCTGTCGGCCCGATCGCCCCCTGAGCTGGTTATCGATTCGACGGCTCTCATGTCTCTCCGTGCCCAGGATGTGGAGCCCGTCCAAGGCCGTCACTCCTTCTCCCAGGATAATGTCTGTTCCCCTTCCGGCCATATTGGTGGAGATGGTCACGGTCTTTGCCTGACCGGCCTGTGCAATGATTTCTGCCTCCTTTTCGTGATGCTTGGCGTTGAGCACAGAATGGGGAATTCCGGACCTCTTAAGCATCTTGCTCAACATCTCTGATTTTTCCACAGAGATGGTTCCCACCAGGACGGGCTGTCCCTTTTCGTAGAGTTCTGAAATTTCTTCCGCAACGGCCTTAAACTTCTCCCTTTCCGTCTTGTAGATGGCGTCGGGAAAGTCGTCACGTTTCATCTCCTTGTTGGTCGGCACTACGGTTACGTCTAATTTATAGGTGCTGGCAAATTCAGAGGCCTCTGTGTCTGCCGTTCCCGTCATTCCTGCAAGTTTTTCGTACATTCGAAAGAAGTTCTGAAAGGTCACGGTGGCCAAGGTCTGGTTTTCTCCCGCCACACCGACCCCTTCTTTGGCCTCCACAGCCTGATGCAACCCGTCACTCCAGCGGCGACCCGGCATCATGCGCCCGGTGAACTCATCCACAATGACGACCTGTCCGTCCTTGACAACGTAATGCACATCCTTTTCAAACAACCAGTAGGCCTTGATCAGTTGCTGGGTGGTGTGCAGGAGGTCAGAAGATCGCATGTAGCGGTCTTCCAGATCCTTGATACGCTCCGTTTTTTCCTCTTCGCTTAGACTTTCGTCGGCTCGGATGTTATGACTCTCATCATCCAGATCGAGGAGCAAAAAATCTCCCAGACCCGCTGCGGAGAGGAGTTTGATCCCCTTTTCAGTCAATTCCACTGAATTATCACGCTCGTCAATAATACAGTAAAGGTCCTGATCTAAATCAGAAAGTATTTTCTGGGACCTAAGCAGACTCTCTGTTCGATCAATTTCCTTCTTAAAGGACTGGTTTTTGGCTGTGATATCCAGGTATACAGGATTCTTAGGGTCTCCCCGCTTGGCCTGGAGAAGCATTTCAACGGTCTTATCTCCATGGTCTTCGTCCTGGAGTCTACTGCGGACGTCTTTGAGGATGGAGCGTATGATGGTCTCTTGATTCTTCTTTAGTTTGATGACCAGGGGCTTGACTTCGGCGTAGATCTTGTTCTCACTATGCTCCACCGGACCGCTTATAATCAGAGGGGTCCGAGATTCATCGATCAGGATGCTGTCCACCTCATCCACAATGGCATAGTGAAAATCCCTCTGGGCATAGTCTTCGAGAGAGAACTTCATATTGTCTCTGAGATAATCAAAGCCGAATTCATTGTTTGTGCCATATGTGATATCGCAACCGTAGCTCTTTTTCCGTTCTTCATCGTTCATGCCGTGAACAATGACACCCACAGAGAGTCCTAAGAAGTTATAGATCCCTCCCATCCATTCCGCATCTCGTTTTGCCAGATAATCATTGACGGTGACCAGGTGGGCGCCCCTTTCTGTTAGGGCGTTGAGATAGAGAGAAAGGGTCGCGGCCAGGGTTTTGCCTTCACCGGTCTTCATTTCGGCGATCTTCCCTTCATGCAGGACAATGCCGCCGATGATTTGGACATCGTAGTGACGCATGCTGAGGACCCTGACCGAGGCCTCACGAACCGCAGCAAAGGCCTCAGGAAGTAACTCATCTAAAGTCTCACCCTTTGCATATCTTTCTTTGAATTCCAGGGTCTTTGCCTGAAGGTCTGCATCGGAAAGGGCCTGATATTGGGGCTCCAATTGATTGACGGCATCAACAAGAGGCGCCATTCGTTTCAGTTCCCTCTCATTCTTGCTGCCGAATACTCCTTTTAAGAACTTGCTGATCATGGGTTTCTAGACCTAACTCATAAAGAATAACAGAGTGTGAGTTTCAATCGGTTGTGACGTGACAAAGACTTCGGCCCGAAAGAAATTTAATGTTGGAGTATACACCATAAGGAGACAGAAAGGAATCTCAAACCTGATTGATATCCATCCAGAAAAATCCCTTTTTCACTGGGCATTGTTCTCCTCGAGTTTCCTGCTTTGACGACCTTTGATGCACACCTCGGCCAAAACCCTTGTCTGCTTTAGGCAGGCTTGAGCGGCCCGGCTTCGTGAAAAAACCCCTCATTTCTGAATTGCAGACTGACACCGGTGCCAACATATTTGAAGTTGTCCTTGGGACATGACCCTAATTAAGGATGTAACGACGGGGATTTACGGGAAGGCTGTTTAGATAGACTTCATAATGCAAATGGGGCCCTGTGCTGCGGCCGGTATTTCCCACCAGCCCAATCTCTTGGCCACGTTTCACATATTCGCCTTTTTTGACCAGGATCTTTGCCATATGCCCATATCTCGTTTTCAGACCATAGCCATGGTTAATCGTGAGCTTATTTCCCATGGCATAGTCCTTTCCGGTTGAGGAGACAAGACCATCTGCCGGGGCAAGGATAGGCGTATTCATGCGTGTGCTTATATCAAGCCCTTTGTGGAATTCCTTTTCGTTTGTGAATGGAGAAATACGATTTCCAAAACCTGAACTGAGCCAACCCCGTGTGGGCCATATAGAGGGCGTGCAGGCAAGCATGTTCTTTTGATTTTCAAGAAACTTATAGAGTTCTTCCTTTTCATTTATCTGAACTGAAATTGCGGTATCGAGATTGTCAAGAGACTGATGCATCAAAGTGGCCAGTCTTTCATGTGCCTTTTCAATGGTGTACCCCGGGTTAAGCAAGGAGGGGTCCGAACCTCCGATACCCAGAAATTGGCTGTTCTCTTCGTCGGTCTCCAGGTTGACCATAATCTTCAGTTTCCGATCAAACTCATTCAATTCGATCAGTCTTCCGTTGATTTGATCAATTTTTCCTGTCAGGGAGGCAAGCTGCGTTTTCTGCTGGGTGTTTTCTTTTTCCAGCTGCGCAAGTCTGGGGACCTTTCCCTTGATGCCTCGATATTCCACGATCCCCCACGTAAAGAGAAGGGCGACCGAGAGGAAGATAAGGAGGGAAACCAGGAGAAGCGATTGAGGAATTCTGAATTGCTTCACCCTGTTGGAGGAATCAGGTAGAAAGACTATGGTGATTTTTTTTCCAAACATCTATTATTGATAACCCCGTAAACAGTCCTATTCGGGCTTTTTACTCGGCGTGAAAGGGCTTTCCCTCTCCCGCCATTTGAGGTGAATTGAAGATCCCTATTAGCTAAACTTGAACGTGGAAGAACAATTTTGGTTCAGTTATAATAGCACAAAGAGGTCATTGAAGTCAATCTGAAGAACCTTTGCATTTCTTCCTAGTTCTTTGGGTACAAAAAGTCAAAATGTTTTTTGCCAAAAGCGGGCTGATTCCGGGAACGGCCACAAGATCTTGAATCGTTGCGCTACATATAGTGTCTACATCTCCAAAATGTTTGAGCAAGAGGGTCTTTTTCTTAGGTCCTATTCCGGAGATCTGATCCAATTCAGAGGACCTGTAACTTTTTGATCGAAGCTTTCGGTGATAACTGATTGCGCGCCGGTGGGCTTCATCGCGAATCCGCATCAAGAGGAAGCGCACGGGATCATCCTCTTTGAGAGAAAGGGGGTTCTTTCGACCGAGAATGTAAATCTTGTCCATGCCGCTCTTCTTTCTCTCGTGTGCCTTGGCAACGGCCACCAGGTCGGGTTTATTCTGTCCGTTGAACTCGTCTATGGTGTTCTTAACCGCCAAAAGGTGGCCTTTCCCTCCATCCACCACAAAGAGATCCGGGGGCTGGCCATGGGAGAGCCGCTTGAAGACAACTTCAGACATCATTCCATAGTCATCAATGCCTTCAACCCCTTTGATCCTGTAATTCCTATATCCGGGTTTGTGAGAACGGCCCTCTACAAAGGAGACGATGGTTCCCACGGCGAAGTCCCCGTGAAAGGAGGAGATATCCAGGCCTTCCAGGGTCCTTGGGGTGTTCTTCAGTCTCAAGGCAGACTTGGTCAAGGACATGAGGTCCTCATCGTGGGCGTCCGTGCGGGTTGTGAGGAGGTTCCGGGCATTGGTTACGGCCATTCTGACAAGACGTCGTTTTTCCCCTCTTACAGGACAATGTATAGATACCCTTTTCCCGGCCAGATCGGAAATCCAGTCGGTCAAAGGAGGCAGATCCTGCAACGGTCCAGAGATGAGGATGTGTTTTGGGATGAATGACTGTTGGGAATAGAATTGTTTTAGAAAGGCCTCTAGAATCTCTGATGAAGAGACATCTCTATTTTTGAAAATGTAGTCCCGGCTGCCCAAAAGGACGCCCTTCCGCACAAAAAGAATGACCAGGCGAGTCCTTCCATCTGCCTGTGCAAGGCCGATGACGTCTTGATCTTCCATTTTTGTGGAGACCACATTTTGCCGTTCTATGGTGGCATCCACAGCCCTGATCTGATCCCTGATCAGGGCGGCCTTTTCAAAATCGAGTTGTTCCGAGGCCGACTGCATCCTCTTTTTCAATTGTCCCAACAACTCACGATTGCGCCCTTCCAAGAGAAGTCTGACCTGATGAACGATTTCCCTGTAATCGGAGCTGGAGACCTGGTGAACACATGCCCCCAGACACCGGCCCAGTTGATGATTGAGGCAGGGTCTCGTTCTCTTGGGCAAGTCACGGGTCTTGCATTTTCTGAGTTGAAAGACCCGGTCGATCAGCCTGAGGGTGCTTCGAACGGCATTGGCAGAAGTGAAGGGCCCAAAGTAGAGAGCCCCGTCCTTTCTGATCCTTCGGACGATGCTCAGGCGCGGAAAAGAGGCTTGAATGTCAAGTCGAAGACACGGGTACCGCTTGTCGTCTCTGAGGAGGATATTGTATCGAGGCATATGGCGTTTTATGAGGGTATCCTCGAGTATAAACGCCTCTTTTTCCGTGGTCGTAAGGAAGGTATCAAGACCTTTGGCCCTATTCATCATCAGGGCGGTCTTGGGGGGCAGGTTTCCGGAAGGAGGGAAATAGGACAAAACCCTCTTTTTCAGGTTTTTGGCCTTTCCCACATAGATGATCTTCTCTGTCTGGTTTTTAAAGATATAGACCCCCGGTCCCCCCGGCAGATTGAGGCGAAGGGATTCGGGATCCAAATCATGTGGGGTCAAGACTTGCACGTCTTAAGGTTATGTGAAGGAAATGAAGGTCGTCAAGGAAATTGATTGCATGTTCCGTCTCCCCAAAAAAGCTTTTGACAAGAAAGATGAAAGGTATTACTTTTAGGCCCTGGGATCGGGCCGTTAGCTCAGTTGGTAGAGCAGCGGACTTTTAATCCGTTGGTCGCAGGTTCGATTCCTGCACGGCCCACCATTTTAATTTGCCGGACCCTCTCTGAGGTGAAAACCTCGGCGGTGACCATTTAAACGTTATTCAGGTTTATAACGTCCCCATCGTCTAGCCTGGTCCAGGACACAGGCCTTTCACGCCTGCGACAGGGGTTCAAATCCCCTTGGGGACGCCATAATAATATTAAGGGGTTACATGATTTCATGTAGCCCCCATTATTTAAAGCTATGTAGTTTCCAACCGTATTTCCAACCCAGAACAGGTTGTACTCTGATCCCTTGCCTGAAAATCAGGAATATTCCCCTCATTACTCAGAGATGAGGAGAACTCAGAGTCAAAAACTAGGCAGTTAACCGTTAGCCACCTTACTCATAAAAGTGACTTCCTAAGAGCTCAAACCATATGAATTAAGTGCAAACCTGTTCAGAATCTGCTACTATATAATCCTGCCGAAGGAAATTATTAACAAATATAGACAGTTACTTCAATTTCTCACGATTAATTGGCTGGAGGAAATTAAGGCTTGAGCTACAAAAATCACGATTTTCTATTGACAAAAGTAAAATTCTGTTACATATTGTAATACTGCGTCTGGGAGGAGTCGCCAAGCGTCTCGCGGAGGGCTTTAAGCCTCACACCCCAGTCGCTTTTTTTTTACCTGGTCACCGAAGTGGAGACGGCCAATGTATCTTTGCTACATCGATGAATCTGGCACTTCCGATATCCCGGGAAACACCTCTCATTTTGTTTTGGCGGGGCTCTCCGTGCCGATTTGGCATTGGAGAGACTGCGACCGCGAAATCTTAAACATTAAGAAGAAGTACTCCATTGAGGAAGCTGAGATACACACAGCTTGGATCTTGAGGAAATACCTTGAGCAGAATCGAATCGCAGATTTCACCTCTCTCAATTATGCCACGCGAAGCGCTAGAGTAAGACAGTTTAGGACAACAGAATTGCTCCGACTGCAACGGTCTGGAAACAGCAGACTTTATAGACAAACTAAGAAAAACTACGATAAGACAAAAGATTACATTCATCTAACACATCGGGAACGAAAAAACCTCATTAATGAGGTTGCCCAATGCGTTGGCGCATGGGGATACGCAAGACTATTCGCAGAATGCATAGACAAAACCCATTTTGATCCAACTAGAGCCCATTACAGCATAGAGGAACAGGCTTTTGATCAAATAGTCTCTCGATTTGAACAGTATCTTGTGAACATAAGCACCCCCGAGCAGAAGCTGTATGGTGTACTTATCCACGACAATAATCCAACAATCGCTCGTAAGCACACCAAGTTGATGAAGTCTTTTCATAGACAAGGAACCCTGTGGACGACACGTATTGAGAATATCATTGAGACTCCTTTGTTTGTTGATAGTGAATTAACCAGCATGGTACAAATTGCAGATGTTTGCTCTTACTCTCTCCGTCGATATTTGGAGAACAATGAGACCACATTATTTGAGCATGTCTTTCGCCGAGCCGACCGGAAGGGTGATCTAGTTGTTGGTGTTAGACACTTCGCTGATGGTTCGTGCGCTTGCGAGATTTGTTCTGCTCATCGGGGAATCTGACTAGGATTCGATAGGTGTCGAAGAACCTTAAGCGCCACTATTTCGTGCCTTTCATTTTCCTGTAGCCTGTTGAATCCTAGCGACACCAAGATGGCCGAAATGTTACTTCCTTACTCTTTCGGCCGGCCTTATGCCTTGTATCTACTCTCCCAGAATATCGACTCTTAACCCAAAATCAGGATATTCCCCCTCATAAATCAGGGTTTCCCTTGTGCACGGACTGCGTACGGTGACATGTGCAAAACTTTGAGGCTCCTAGCCCGAGGTTTCCTCTATCTTTCTTTCCAAAAACAGCCACGCCCCAACTCTTTTCCTTGAAAAAATCTGACATGAATGCTTAAGTGTTGGACTGTTACCGATTTATCTCTGTCTGAATGGTCTCACAATTGCAAAACGTCAAGTCTTCATGATAAGCAAGACGATGAATTCCAAATGAGGAGACAAATGAAGAGAAACCTGAAACTTACCTTGGTTTGTCTTCTATTTCTTGCCCTGACAGGCGCCTCGCTTGCTGAGACAAATCTTACCGAGCTTGTGGGTAAAACCCAACCAGCCGTTGTTACGATACAGACCTACGATCAGAACAAAGAGCCCCTTGGACAGGGAACAGGATTCTTCATAAATACCAACACCCTCATAACTAATTACCATGTTCTTCGTGAAGCCCACAAGGCAGAGACAATTACATATGAAGGTAAGAAATATCCAATCACACAAGTGATCGCGGAAAACGAAAAAATGGATCTCATTAAATTGTCGGTGGACATTCCTCAAGAGGTGAGGAAGTCTATCTCATATTTAAGTTTGGATAAGTCTTTGCCTTCAATTGCTGAAAACATCCTTGTTATCGGTAGTCCCTTTGGGCTTGAACAAACGGTCAGTGAGGGAATCATTTCCAGTGTGCGTCTCGTGCTACCTGTAGGTACACTTTTACAAATATCCGCTCCAATTTCTCATGGTTCAAGCGGGAGTCCGGTCCTGAACATGAAAGGAGAGGTTGTTGGGATTGTGAGTTTCTTCATTTCAGAGGGGCAAAATCTCAATTTTGCAGTTCCTGCAGAATACATTTCTAATTTGGAGCCAATGGGGACCCCAAAAAGGATTTCTACGTGGAGTGAACAAGAAATGTGTCGGCTATATGTTCACACTGAACCTGAAGGGACAAGGATTCGGATACTCAATATAAAACCAAAATTTTTTCAAGGTATTGCGCTTGAACCTGGGCGGTATCATATAGAAGTATCGTCAGATGGATATATGACGAGAAAGTGGTGGATAAAGATTGAGCCGGGAGAATATAAGAATTTAAGAATCTCCCTTGAAAAAAATTCACTTGCGCCCCCGAAAGATCCAATCAGTACAGACGCAGCAGAATTAACTGGTAAGGGATTAGGCCATATGTTTGAAGGAGAATACATAGAAGCCATTCAATTCTTAAAAGAGTGCGTCCGAATTGACCCGCATCCTTATTTCTGTCTTTCTTTATTGGGGGA
>CAZCCX010000070.1:0-9853 GCA_964497115.1 uncultured Desulfobacteraceae bacterium | reverse complement strand
CCGTACGCCTTATACCTTACTCCTCATAAACCTCATACCGTACGCCTTTTCCAGAGATCCGCAAGACCGCATTGAGTCCCCCAGGTTTTCACAGACCTCAAATGCTGCAAAAAAGATGTTGACAACCATCATCACTTGCCATAATATCAACATATCCTTATATGTAGATATGGAAATATTAAACTATTTCAAAGCCCTGTCAGATTCCACCAGGATTCGAGTGTTAAACATCCTGCTGCACCATGAGTTGAACGTCAATGAAATCGTCTATCTCATGGATATGGGGCAATCGAGAATCTCCCGTCACCTGAAGATCCTGACCGATGCCGGCCTTCTCGAGTGCAGAAGGGATGGGAAATCGTCGTTCTATCTGGTCCCGGCCGAAGGACCGGGCCGAGAGTTAATAGAGGCGATTCGGTACTTGATGGATGATGAGCTTCAGCTCAAACAGGATTTGGTGTACGCGGGAAACTTTGTCCTGGCCAGAAAAGAAAAGGCCGTGAAATTCTTCAATCATATCGCGTCCCGATGGGACCTGTTGAAGGCGGAAATCCTGGGTGATTTTGATCTCAACGAAGCCGTCATACAAGCGATGCCCCGATCCAATGTGGCTGTGGACCTTGGTTGCGGAACCGGTGAGTTGGTGGAAAGACTGCAATCCATCGCAGAGCATGTCATCGGCGTAGACAGCTCTTCAAAAATGATTGAGCAGGCGAGAAATCGTGTCTATCCAGATAAAGAAAGAGTGGATCTTCGGTTGGGTGAGTTGGAGCATTTACCGTTAGAGAATAATGAAGCGGATTGCGCTGTGGTTTCGATGGTGCTTCATCACCTTCCTACGCCCAATCGGTTTGTTTCTGAAGTGGGTCGCGTGATGAAGAAGAACGGTACCCTTGTCATTGTTGATTTTGATAAGCACGATGATGAAAGCCTTCGACAGACGTATGGAGACAGGTGGCTTGGCTTTAGCAAAGATGAGATCTTGAGCATATTGAACCCCAACGGTTTCACGATGATAGAAGATCGATCTTTTGAGATAGGAAAGAATTTGACTGTCAACCTCTATCGGTCCGTTCTTTCAGGGGGTCATTAGGCATGGTTGGTGTAAATCCTTTTTGAAACAACAGAGAAGAAAGCGGAATCAAAGCAACCGGGAGTTGTCATTTTTGACAATGTTAATCATTTTAATGAGTTATAGATTACACTAAGCACGAAGAAAGGAGAATCAAATGAAGAGTGGAAACTTTCTTTTCACTTCTGAATCAGTGACCGAGGGGCATCCGGACAAGGTTGCGGATCAAGTATCAGATCACATCCTGGATAAGATCCTGGAGCAGGACAACCTTGCCCGTGTGGCCTGTGAGACAATGGTCACCACAGGGATGACCATTGTTGCGGGAGAGATCACCACAGATTGCTACGTCGATATACCTGAGGTGGTACGGGAGACCATCAAAGACATAGGATACAAGAATTCCTCAATGGGTTTTGATTGGGAAACATGTGCAGTGCTCACTTCTATAGACAAACAGTCTCCGGATATCGCCGTAGGCGTGGACGATGGGGTAGGACTTTTCAAAGAACAAGGGGCCGGCGACCAAGGTCTCATGTTCGGGTACGCCTGCTCCGACACACCCTCGCTCATGCCTATGCCCATCCATCTGGCCCACAGGATCACAGAGAGATTGACGCATGCCCGGAAATCAGGGCAATTGCCCTGGCTCAGACCTGACGGCAAAGGGCAGGCAACTGTGGAGTATGTGAATGGCAAGCCGTCTCGGGTGCATACCGTCGTTGTCGCCGCTCAGCATGACCCTGATGTGGATTATGATACCCTGCGGGAAGGTGTCATTGAAGAGGTCATACGGAAGGTCGTCCCCGGGGAGATGCTGGACGATGAGACCCAGTATTATATCAATACGACGGGCAGATTCGTGGTGGGTGGTCCTTTGGGTGACTGCGGGTTGACCGGCCGTAAGATCATCATGGATACCTACGGAGGGTTCGGCTACCATGGTGGAGGCGCCTTTTCGGGTAAAGATCCATCCAAAGTGGACAGGAGTTCCTGCTACATGGCCCGCTATATTGTGAAAAACATTGTTGCTGCCGGACTGGCAGAGAAATGTGAAATACAGATCGCCTACACCATTGGTCGAGCTCAACCTGTGTCCGTCATGGCGGGGGCTTCCGGAACAGGCGTGGTCAGCAGCGCCGAATTGACCGAAATCGTGAAAAAGGAATTCGACCTTAGACCGGCCGCTATTATCGAAAGACTGGACCTTCGAAGACCCATATACAGAAAGGCATGCAACTACGGTCATTTTGGTCGGGAACTTCCTGAATTTACTTGGGAAAAAACTGATGCGGTAGAAGATTTGAAAAGGGCGGTCAAATAAGACATCGCCGTTCACCGGAAAAAGAATATCCCACAGGATTATGAACCCAGTTCATTTCTGAAAAGAGAGAGGTTAACAATATGGATTACGACATCAAGGACATCAGTCTGGCGGACCAAGGCCGTTTACGGATAGAGTGGGCTGAAATGAGTATGCCCGTACTAAGAAACATCAAAGAGCGTTTTTCCGTGGAACGGCCCCTGGAAGGTCTGCGGCTGTCTGCTTGCCTTCATGTAACCACTGAGACGGCCGCTCTGATGAAGACATTGAAAGCCGGAGGGGCCGATCTGGCCTTATGTGCCTCCAACCCCCTCTCCACCCAAGATGACGTGGCCGCATCCCTTGTGGCAGACGATGGAATCCCCGTGTTTGCCGTCAAAGGGGAGGACCATTCCACCTATTATGATCATATCCTTTCGGCACTAAAGCACAGACCGAATCTGACCATGGATGATGGGGCCGATTTGGTCAGCTCTATCCATTTCATGGCCCTCGAAAAGTGGGATGAGTTGGATGCGGGAGTCAGCAAATGGGGCAGAAATCTGTCGGAAGATGAACGAAAAGATTTTCTCTCCATCGTTGTGGGCGGCACGGAAGAGACCACCACCGGTGTTATTCGGCTGCGAAGCATGGAAAGAGACGGGGTGCTTCAGTTCCCCGTGGTATCCGTCAATGACGCCAACACAAAACACCTCTTTGACAACCGCTATGGCACAGGCCAAAGCACTGTGGACGGCATTATCAGGGCCACCAACCGTTTACTGGCCGGCAGTACCTTTGTAGTCAGTGGTTATGGTTGGTGTGGCAGGGGTGTGGCCTTTCGCGCCAAGGGACACGGTGCCCATGTCATTGTCTGTGAGGTAGACCCCCTCAGGGCCCTTGAGGCCGTGATGGATGGATTTCAGGTGATGCCCATTGCCAAAGCCGCCCCTCTAGGAGATTTCTTCTGTACCCTTACTGGAGACATCAACGTTATCCGGAAGGAACACTTCCAGATCATGAAGGACGGGGCCATTGTCAGTAATTCGGGACATTTTGATGTGGAACTGGACCTGCCTGGGTTAAAGTCATCTTCCACCTCCCAAAGGTCCATAAGGGAGTTTGTGGAGGAGTTCGTCTTGGACGACGGGCGGAGGATCTATGTCCTTGGAGAAGGGAGGTTGATCAACTTGGCCGCGGCCGAGGGACATCCCTCCAGTGTGATGGATATGAGCTTTGCTAATCAGGCCTTGTGCGCCGCCTATTTGGCAGGTGAAAGCAAGTCATTAGAGAACAAGGTTTATCCCGTTCCAGACGATATCGATGAAGAAATTGCCCGGCTAAAATTGGCATCCATGGGGGCGGAAATCGACACACTCACCCCTGAGCAGGAGAAATATCTATCCTCCTGGGAAATGGGGACTTAGTGTCGTGTCCCAGAAATAACTTTCATAATAACGTCTCTGCCACAGACCCGTGAGGGTGCAAAAGGGTCTCTTTTTTGTTGCGTCACCATCTGTTATGCGTCCTGGAATCTATTCAGGATAATGAAAGTTATTCCTGGGACACGACCTAGGTAGGGGAGTCGAAAGTGATGGGTAATCGGTGAAGCGTTGGCTCACTTTTGCGGTCTAGCCGGGTCAGGAACGAAATCCCTGAAGATGGGCTTTAGCCAAGGGGAGAAAGGGGGAGGTTTGGAATTTCTCTACAAATTCCTCCAGGATCTCCTTGGCTTTATCTTTTTGGCCGGCCAGGCGATGAATCCGGGCAAGGCTAAACAGGGCCTGTTCCTTGAAGAGGTCGTCGGCTTGAGCCGTGACCTGGTTCAAAATTTCAATGGCCTGTTCAAATTCTCCCTTGGCTTCATGGCAGGCGGCGATGGCTATTCGGGCAAGAGATTGATAGGGGCTATTATTGGGCGCTTTGTCCAAGAATTCCTGATAGAGAGGAATGGCTTCATCGTATTTTTTCTCGACCATTTTGACGTAGGCCAATTCCGGAAGTGCCAATCGGCTTACTTTTGAGAGACCATAATCATCGATAACCTTTTGAAATAGCTCCGCAGACCGTTTTAGTTCCTCGGACTCCGGACTCAAATCAGTATTTTGGGCACCCATCAAGTTGTAGGCCATGTTGTAGGCACTTTGCCCCTTCTTATTGATGTATCCCATGCCGGTACTGACGCCGAGGTATATGAGAAGTATGGCCGCTACGGCCCCCGCAATATACTTGAATTTCCGATCATGTTCCCTTATGAAAAGGGCCGCCTTTTCAGAAAAGGTTAGGAACTCATCCGGTCCTTTCAGCAGTTGTTTGCGTGTGACTCTCTTTTTTGCCATTTTTTACCTGTCCCAGTTTTATTAAGTTGTCCATTCCTTTAACAAAACCCCTGAGGCCGGTCAAGCCAAAAAAGTGACTTTGAAAAGACCAATACCATACAAAAACAAAAACCCCATTTAAACCTTAAAAACGCTGCCAAATATACCAAAACATCAAACGACTTTGGGGCTTGAGGGAGGGCTGGGTTGGGGTGCTAACTTGATTGTACAGAAACTTCCTCTTTCAGGAGCGACGGAGTCGCGTCATATGAAATCGGGACGAAGGCCCGATTTCATCAATCCTTCTCGAAAAGGCTCAAATACTGACCATACCCCTCCCCTTCCATTTCGTCTTTCGGAACAAACCTCAATGCAGCCGAATTGATGCAGTATCTCAAGCCGGTAGGTCGCGGACCATCATCAAAAACGTGGCCCAAATGGGAATCGGCGTGCTTGCTTCGTACCTCGGTTCGAACCGTGAAAAGGCCCCGATCTTTCTTTTCAACGATGTTTTCTGCCTCCAGCGGCCTTATGAAGCTCGGCCATCCCGTACCGGAAACGAATTTGTCGGACGAGGAAAACAAAGGCTCACCAGATACGATATCCACATAGATCCCTTCCTTCTTGTTATCCCAATATTCGTTCTCAAACGCTCGTTCGGTCGCATCTTTCTGAGTGACTTTATACTGCAAAGGCGTCAATCGCGTCCGAAGCAAGTCATCACTGGGCTTTGAATACAACTCGCTCTCAGGAGCCTGAAGCGCCTTTTCCACGTCATCCGTCCATACCTTGTCCAGGAATTGGTCCCGTCCGGAACGATATCTATAATACTTGTACCGGATCGGATTTTTCTTGTAATAGTCCTGATGATAGTCTTCGGCTCGGTAAAACTCGGAAAGACTGAGGATCTCCGTCACGATCGGTTTGTCAAATATGTTGGAGTTATCCATTTCTTCTTTAGATTTCTGTGCTAATTCCCGTTGCTCCTCATTGTGGTAAAAGATCGCGGTTCGGTACTGAGGCCCCTCGTCAACGAACTGTCCGCCGGGATCCGTAGGATCCACATGTCTCCAGAAGACATCCAGCAATTCGCCGTAGGTCACTTTTGAGGGATCATAGACCACCTGAACCGCCTCTAGATGCCCCGTTCTTCCTGATGATACCTGTTTATAGGTTGGATCTTCCTCATGGCCTCCGGTGTAGCCGGATATGGCCTCAGATACACCGTCGATCTTTTCAAAATCTGATTCAACACACCAAAAACATCCACCGGCAAATGTCGCCGTCTCCAGATTCTTATCCTGTTCACTCATCGTTTTTTCCTCTCTGCTTTCAAGATTTGAAGCACCTTGCAGGCCAAGGAACATGGTCAGGGATATCAATACAATAAATACTGTTTTCATATCACACCCCCCTAAAATCAGTAATGGCTGACAAACACGAGTCCATACGGTTTTAATAATCACTTTACTTAGAAAGTCAAAAATCCGGGAATGTTCGTTGACTGGTTTCAAGTGTCCGTGGTAAGCATAAAGGTTCCTGAAAAAGCGGAGAAGGGGGGAGAATGATGAATTCACTGATTCTGGCATCAGGAGCCGGGCTGCTATACATTGTCGCTTACCATGCCTATGGAAAATACTTGGGGCGAAGAGTATTCAAGCTCAACCCTGATGCTGTTTGCCCCAGCCAAGAGCTTCGTGACGATATCGATTATATCCCCACCCAGAAATCCATCCTCTTCGGCCATCACTTCACATCCATTGCCGGAACGGGTCCCATCGTGGGACCCGCCATTGCCATTATCTGGGGCTGGGTGCCCGCTCTTGTTTGGATCTTGGTTGGCTCTATCTTCATGGGCGCCGTGCACGATTTCGGGGCCATGGTAGTCTCCTTGAGAAACCAGGGGCGCTCCATCGGCGACATCGCATCGGATATCATCAGTAACCGGGTTCGAACCCTCTTCCTTATCATCATTTTTTTTGAACTCTGGATCGTTGTGGCGATCTTCGGAGTCATTATCGCGGTCGTCTTCACCATGTTTCCCCAGGCGGTCCTGCCGGTCTGGTTCGAAATCCCCATCGCCATAGGGCTGGGGTATATGATCAATCAGAAAGGTGCCGCCCATCTGCCCGTGAGCATCGTCGCAGTGGTCATCATGTATATCACGGTTCTCATTGGCGCCTATGTCCCTATCGAAATGCCGAACGTTTTTGGGCTGGACCCGGTGGCATGCTGGGTTGTTGTCCTGCTGGCCTATGCCTATATCGCGTCCACCCTGCCCGTTCAGACCCTGCTTCAACCCCGAGATTACATCAATTCCCATCAGCTTTTCATCGCCCTTTCCCTCCTCATATCGGGCCTTCTGGCCTCTCATCCCGAGATGGTGGCGCCTGCAATCAATTATTCGCCAAAGGGCGCACCGCCCATTTTGCCCATGCTGTTTGTGGTCGTCGCATGCGGGGCCATCTCCGGGTTCCACGCCCTTGTCTCATCGGGCACCTCATCCAAACAGTGTGATGCGGAGACCAGCTCTCTGTCCATCGGATACGGCGGGATGCTCCTTGAAGGGATGCTCACCGTATGTGTTCTCGTGGCCTGCGGCGCCGGCCTTGCCCTGGGCTTGACCAAGGACGGACAGACCCTGACCGGGATTGCTGCCTTCAGCGAGCACTATGCGAGTTGGGATGCCGCTGCCGGCCTGGGTTCCAAGATCGATGCCTTTGTGGTGGGATCGGCCAATATGATCGAACGCATCGGAATTCCCCATCAGATCACCTTGACCATCATGGGAGTCTTCGTCGTCTCCTTTGCGGCCACCACTCTGGACACAGCCACCCGTCTTCAAAGGTATGTTGTGGGGGAATTAGGAATGGCGTGGGGTGCCCCTGCAGTGTCTAGACGTCATCCTGCCACGATGATTGCCGTGGGGACGGCCTTGATCCTGGCCTTTTACAACGGCAGTGGGAAGGGAGCCCAGACCCTCTGGCCGCTCTTCGGTTCGGTCAATCAGCTCCTGGCCGGACTGGCCCTCTTGGTCATCACGGTCTATCTGGCCCACAAGAAATCACCCTTGAGATACACGCTCACCCCCATGGTTTTTATGCTTATCATGACCGGCTGGGCCATGCTAATCAACCTCAAAGGATTCTATGCCGGGGCCAACTGGCTCCTTTTCTCTATCGGGCTCGTCGTATTTGTACTTGAGATCTGGATGATTATCGAAAGTGTGATGGTTTTTATGAAGCTCCGTTCGAAGGCTGCGGAGCCCCCCGGGCCGGTTGACGATTCTTCTGTTTTCCAGTAAACTAGTGTCTTTATTCTCTCATCCCCACGCTTCTGCGTGGTAATTCATATGGTTGGAGATTGAGGAGGAATATATGATGAGCAAGGTCGTTGGTATACTTACGGTGATTCTTGGGGTTTTCTTGTTTCTTGCTGATTTCAGCCTGGGGACCTCCGATACGCCTAAGATCGAGGCAGTTGAACGATCTCAAGACGTGGAGCCTGCAACACAAAGTGAGGCAGCTCCGGAGATTTCCTCGGTTGAGCCCCTGTTCGATTTTGGCCAGGCCAGGCAGGGGGAGAAGGTGGAACACGTCTTCCAGATCCAAAATACCGGCACGGCGGATCTCGTCATCAAGAGAGCCACCGGCTCCTGAGGCTGCGCCGCCGCCGTCGTTTCGGCGAAGGTAATTCCCCCGGGTGGGGAAGGGCACGTCAAGGCGACCTTCGACACCGGGGGTCGAAGAGGGGAGACCAACAAGAAAATCTATGTCTATTCCAATGACCCCTCTAATCCGAAATTTGCGCTGAGTCTCAAAGGAGAGATTATTGTAGAGGTTGAAGTAAAACCTACCAGGCTGAATTTCGGGAACCTTGGGAAGAAACAGACAGGTTCGCGCGACCTTTTCGTTACGATTAAGGATCCCAAGGAGGTTAGGGTCTCCTCGGTCACCATTGGGGACAAACGGTTTTCGATCGAGCCCGGAAAAGTGGATAGCGCGGGAACGGCTCATTACGAGGTGAAATTTCTGGGAAGCGATACGAGCGGAAGAATTTCCAAAAAGATGAAGATCAACCTGGAAGGCGCTCCAACGCCCTACATTGATATGGTGGTCCAAGTCACTGTTGTGAGTGACATCCTGTACCGAAAAAGCCTCGATTTCCGTCAGCAGGGTGGCAAGTATGCCCCTCTGGAGGTTAGCTTTAAGACAAGGTCAGGCACGCCTGTGGAGATCCTGGGTGTGGAGGATACGGGCGGTCTGCTCGAGACCGAGATCCTGGAGCGAAATGGGCACCGGTCGGCACTCAAGGCCCATGTGGTAGATCCGAAAGCAGTCCCTTCAAATCGAAGACGCCACAAGCTGATTGTATCGACAAATCACGAAGAGGAGCCCGAATTGGAGATCACCTATAGGATTGCACTGCCCGGGACAAGGTGAGAAGGAGCTGATTTCCGGGTAAGGGATTGGTGAATGGTTTTTCGGGTTTGGAAATAGGGTTGGAATCAAAATAGCAGAGCAAAAAGAAGAGGCTTGCAGATTCCTGCAAGCCTTTGATTTTATTATGGTAGCGGGGAGAGGATTTGAACTTCTGACCTTCGGGTTATGAGCCGAAAAAAGTCGATTTCTCTAACCTATTGTCATCACAGGTTTTTCCTGTGATTTCAGAGTCTAACCGCGCCTTTCTCATCGTTCAATAATCAAAATATCTTCAATAATCGCAACAAATACCAAAAAAATGAGCCCCACACCCAACACTATGTACCACCCGCTCATCCCATTCTACTCCTAAATCCCCGCAAGGATTCACCGCAGCAACTGCAAATAAAACCATATTCGGGTTCAGAATCACGTTTACATCTCTCACTATCTACTGGTGTCTCACACTTCCAACAGCGATTTCTGTAGTGCCAGTCATAGGGAGAAGCCAATCTTTGATATCTGGATGAAATCTATGGACGAATCTACTTTGTTACGTATAATTAGGGTAGTCTATACTTTGGCAAAAAGTGAAGACTACAGAATCAAGTCATAAGCCAAGCTGCCCACCCAAAAAGCGGACAGAGTAGGCCAATCATTGTTTGTGACGCCGACATGTTGACAAAACCTCTCACGTTTTCCTAAAGCCCTCAAAGCGCTTATTCCGATATCAAAGGAA
>CAZCCX010000069.1:0-10108 GCA_964497115.1 uncultured Desulfobacteraceae bacterium | reverse complement strand
TTTACGATGAACTCAAGACCGTCACTCAAGGGTATGGCTCTTTTGATTACGAAATCATCGGTTACCAAGAGAGCAACCTGGTGAAGCTGGACATCCTGGTCAATGGGGAGCCGGTGGATGCCCTCTCCATCATCGTTCATGCTGATCGCGCAAGGGAGTGGGGCGTTCGCATCTGTGACCGGCTCAAGGACGAGATTCCCAGGCACCAGTTTAAGATCGCTATTCAAGGGGCCATCGGAGGAAAGATCATCTCCCGTTCCACCATTGCCGCCTTTCGAAAGGACGTCACAGCCAAGTGTTACGGGGGGGATATTTCCCGTAAACGCAAGCTTCTTGAAAAACAGAAGAAGGGGAAGAAGAGGATGAAGATGGTCGGCTCCGTGATGATTCCCCAGAACGCATTTGTGGCCGTCTTAAAGTCGGACAAGGAATAGGCCCATGAACGCGGGTCTCTACGTCCATATCCCCTTTTGTCGGGGAAAATGCCCCTATTGTGACTTCTATTCGATCTCCACTCTTTCCCTTGTCCCTCAGTGGTTGGAGGCTGTCTGTAGGGAAATTTTGGCCTACAAAGGACTTTTCCCTTCCTTTGATTCCCTCTTCCTGGGAGGAGGCACTCCAACGGTCCTGAGCCGGGAACATTGGTCGGCCTTGATGGACGCCCTTTTTACCCATTTTCAGTTTGATCCTTTGACCGAGATCACCGTAGAGGCCAATCCCGACGACGTGACCGAGGATCTCATGGGGCATCTGCGTACCCTGGGCGTAAACCGCATCAGTCTCGGGGTTCAGTCCTTTGATGACCGGGAACTCCTCATCCTGAAAAGACGCCATACGTCCCACAGGGCCGAGGAGGCGATTGAATGCATCAGACATTCAGGCTTTACCAACGTGGGGCTAGATCTTATGTATGGGCTTCCGGGCCAGACCCAAGACCAATGGCTCAAGACCCTGAAACAGGCCCTTGATTTTGCGCCGGAGCACCTGTCTTGTTATCAATTGACCATCGAAAAAGAGACCCCCTTTGGAAAGATGCGGGACAAAGGGGAGATCCATCCCCTGAATGAAGAGCAGCAAAGGACATTATTTATTCTCACCTCCCGCTTCCTTGAGCAGGAGGGGTATCTCCATTATGAGATTTCGAACTTTACTAAGGGAAGAGAATTCACCTGTTGCCACAACATGAAATACTGGCAGCATCTCCCCTACCTGGGGCTTGGTCCCTCGGCCCACTCCTTTCAGGGAAATCGGCGATGGTGGAACCTGAAATCCATGAAGGGTTACTGTGATGCCCTTGCCGGCGGGAGGATGCCTGTGGCCGATGAGGAGACCCTTTCGAAGGAACAGCAGGATCTGGAGTCCCTCATGCTCGGGCTGAGGACCATGGAGGGGGTTGAGCTGGATCGGCTTGGTGATCGATCACAAAGTGAAAAGGTCCTGAGAGATTTGAAAGGAACGGGGCTGGTGAGGGTCGAGGAAGGGCGGGTCATGCCCACACGAGAGGGGTTTCTTGTGGCGGACAGCCTTCCGCTTCTCTTCTCTCCGTGACTTGTGGAAAAACCGGCAAAGCCTCCTAGCCCCTCGTATCACAACTTCTTGGACTGATAATCGGGGTTCTTGACAGGATTCCCGATTTTTCTGATGTGCAATGAGGCATGGGCTGTTCTCTCAAGACGATATCTATAGGGACCAGCGGTATTGATCTGAACTTTGAGGGTTTAAGAGGCCGTTTTTTCCAAGTGAGCTATACATTCTGCCATAAGTTCTGGGGCGTAAACCCTCAAAGTTCAGATCACTGCGGGATTCAGTGGAACTCTTTTTGAGATATCGTCTTGAGAGAACAGCCCATGCCTCATTTCTTACTTGATTTGCGAATATATGATACAAGCCACTAGCGCCCTTCGCGCCCGGTTTAATCGTTTCAATGGCGTTTTTTGGATAAAAGTGAAAGAGGAAACAAATGAAAATAGGATTAATGGGATTGCCCCTTTCCGGGAAAACCACGGTTTTTAACGCGTTGACCAGCGCGGGAGTGGACGTCCTGGCCTATGCCACGGAAAAGGCAGAGCCAAATGTGGCTATTGTGGATGTCATGGATGAAAGGGTGACACTCCTTTCCCGAATGTATGAGCCAAAAAAGACCATCCATGCCACTGTCGAGATGATGGATTTTGTGGGTATGACCCATGATCCGGCCAAGGGCTCGGCCCTGTCCGAGCAGTCCATCACCTTCATGAAGAACACGGATGCCTTGGCTTTGGTGGTTCGAAATTACAGAGAGGATATGATGGAGGCGCCGAATCCTCTAGCTGATATAAAGTCGGTGGAGGAAGAGCTGTTGTTTTCGGATCTCGCCCTTTGCGAGGGACGTTTGGAGCGCATTGAAAAGAGCTATCAACGCGGGAAGAAGACACCACAATTACAGGTAGAAGAGAAGATCGTGCGAAGGATTTTGAAGCAACTGAACAACGAGAAGCCCGTCCGAAAACTCCCCATGACCAAAGATGAACAGAAGATCATTCGCGGGTTTCAATTGCTCAGCGAAAAGCCGATGATGGTGGTTCTGAACTCCCACGAAGTGAATTTCGGAGACAATCAAGCCCTATTGGACGAAATCGGAAAAGAATATAGCGTCATCGAGTTTGCCGGAAAGTTTGAGATGGAATTGTCCGGACTGGATGAAGAGGAAATGGCACTCTTCATGGAAGACATGGGGGTGACGGGGTCTGCCCGCGATCGTCTGACCCGCATGGCCTATGGGACATTGGAGTACATTAGTTTTTTTACAGTGGGCTCTGATGAGGTGCGTGCCTGGACCCTAAAAATGGGGGACACCGCCCTGGACGCGGCCGGGACCGTCCACACGGATCTGGCCCGAGGGTTTATACGGGCCGAGTGTTTCTCCTATGATGACCTCATGGAATGCGGGTCTGAAAAGGGCATCAAAGAAAAGGGGCGGTTGCGTTTGGAAGGAAAGAACTACGTGGTTCAGGATGGGGATATTCTGAATATAAGGTATAATGTGTAAGGGATAAGGCGAAAGGTGTAGGGCGAAAGGCACAAGGTGTAAGGCGGAAGGTCGAGGGCATTCTGTTCCTTCAGTCTTTCTCACTCAACCGTCTCCATGGCCGCGAACTTGGGTTCGTGAAGCGGGATCAGGATGTCGGCCATCTCTTTGACCTTGACCATGATGTCATAGGCCTCATATGGATTGACACTGGTGCCGGGGGGAATGACTTCCATCTCCATGGCCGTGATCTGCTTCGGGGGATAGAAATTCTCCATGATCACACAAAATCCGGTGATGGCGGCTTTTCCCTTTTCGGTCTCCACCAGGACGGTAAGCCCTCCCGGGGTATGGGCCGGGGTGTGGATCACTTCAATGCCCGGGACAATCTCCGTGTTTCCTGTAAGAGGTTTGACCTGGCCGTTTTCTTCCACATCTTCGATATAGTCTTCCAAATAACGAAAATCCAGAGGATGGGGATCATGGATTTGTTGAAGTTCCTTCTCATGGGCATAGATCGTTGCGTTCTCACACTTGTAGTCATTTTCGCAGTGGTCGTTGTGGAGATGGGTATGAATCACCATGTCAATAGCCTTTGGCGAAAGACCCCACCGCTTTAGCCCCTCCTCAAAGGTGTAAATCTTTCCACCAATGCCCTTTTCCCTCTCCCCGGACTGGACCGGACTCATTTCTCCGGTATCCACCAAGATCTTCTGATCGCCCCCTTCCAGATACCAGCAGTAGATGGGGATGGTGTATGATTCACCATAGCCGTATTGATAGGTCATCATGCCTTTATCAAAGACCTTTGTGCCCATCACAATGGGATGTATTTTGAATGGTGCCATGATCTGAGGTTCCTTTGTGTGAGGTTCAGAGGTTTCGGGTTTGGAGGTTTACCGAAAATCGGAACCTTTGAATGATCTATTCGCGGAAGACGCTTCCTTACCTGTCAATCATCAGGAAACGCGATATCCATGAACAAGGTTTAACATGTTCTGCCGGAATCTGTAACCCTATAACACCATTTTCGGCTTTTTCCATTGGAAGATTGTCTGAGCATTGCCCGGAGGCCTCGTTTTTTTTGGGCGGGTCTCCAGTGTTTCCCCTCAAGTTTGTCGGAGCGGAGCGTAGATCTCGCTCATAGGGGCCGCTGGGAGTTTCAATTCACCTCATTTGGAAACCTACCTCAGCGAACAGGATTGTCCCGACCAGAACCAGGCTCACCCCAATTCCCATAGATACAAGACAGGCCCAAGCACCGGAGACAATCGTGCCCAGGGAGAAGAGTGTGAAAAAGCAATTTTTGAAGGCTAGTTCTTTTGCGGTTGCCGTGTTTGTTGATGTATTAACACTTTTCATTTTTTCCTCCATTTGCTTATTGTTGCGTCATTCCAAAATTCTTATTTGCGGAAAGGTTAACCACTTGGCTTTGTTGTCCTGCTTGGAGGTTGAGGTTTTTAGTCTCTTTTGTTCGCCCTTGATATGAGAGGTTATAGGTTAGTCGATTTTTTTCGGTTTGAATGATGACTTAATGGATTAGCACTAAGTATGCCAAGAAATGTTTTCTCCGAATAATCAACGCGTTGGGGATAATCGGGGAATGGATGGGACAAAGAAAGACGGGAAAGAAAGACCATATCTGATTAAAAACCACTAATTAGTGGCGAAATTTACCATGTACCGATGAGGGGGTCAGGCAAGTGTTGACAAACTCATAAGAAGAATGCGGTTCAGTAGATTACTAGCTGACTGTCAGAATGGGCATATGTCAACAGGTATGATAATGGCAAAAAGCGCTAGTGGTTGGTTTATTTCGCCAAAGAAGAGTCTTTCATGCTATGTGCGGCTTTTTGCGTAAAACGTATAACATGCTGTTCTTACGGCACTGTTTTGGCAATTGGATCAGTGGCACGATTCCTGCCTTTAGTCTTGGCAAATAGGGAATAGAAGGAGGTCAGCTATGGGAATCTTTACACGGTTTCGTGACATCGTTAGCGCAAACATCAATTCCATGCTGGATAAGGCAGAGGACCCGGAGAAGATGCTCAAATTGATGATTCGTGAAATTGAGGACACTCTAGTGGAGATCAAATCAGCCTGCGCCGGTGTGATGGCGGCCGGGAAGAAGATTGAACGTGAACTGGAGGGGACCCGGTCTCGCGCAGGCTACTGGAAAGGGAAGGCGGCTCTTGCCGTGAGCAAAGGCCGAGACGATCTGGCCCGGGACGCGCTGGTTGAAAAGAGGCGGTACACGGAAAAAGCGGAAGTCCTTCAGAGGGAACTTAAAGAACATCAGGTCCTGGTGGCGCAGTATCAAGATGATATGGTCCAACTGGAGCACAAACTGGGTGGCGCCCGTGAAAAGCAGCGCACTCTCGTCCAGCGCCATATCCATGCGCAACGTCAAAGACAGGCCCAGGAAGAAATCCGGAGAATCGATAACTCCGAGGCCATTTACAAATTTGAAGAGTTTGAAAACCGCATCGAGAGAATGGAGGCGGAGGCTGATCTGGTGAATTACGGCAGAAAAGAGATCATTGAACAGGAGCTGGACGCCCTCATCGTGGACGAGGATATTGAAAATGAGTTGCATAATATCAAATCCTCTCTTTCAAAGGATTCACAACAAACGACTCAAGCTTAATATGGAGAGGAGAGACATTATGAGACGATTCCACAATATGTGGTATGACCGAGGACTTTATCGATCCAGAAGCGGGATCATCATGGGGGTTTGCAGGGGAGTTGGAGATTTTTTCAATTTCTCCGTCTTCTGGATTCGGGCCATCCTGGTTATTCTGTTTCTGATCAGCGGATTCTGGCCCGTCGTTGTCCTCTACTTCGTGGCCGCTATCTTAATGAAATCTGAACCTATGGTCCGTTCCCACCAACATTATGAGGAGGAGTTTTCTGGTGCCTATGCCCGTACAAGAAGACCCTCCTCGGATCACATAAAAAGACGTCAACAGACACTTGAACGGCGGCTACGTAATCTGGAGAGCACCGTGACGTCAAAAGAGTACGACTGGGAACAGCGGTTGAGAGCATAGTCTCACGGCGGTCTATTCCCAAAAGCAATAAACTTGCCTCATACCAAATCGCGCCTGTGGCGCGTTTTTCTTAATCCAATTTTTTCTGGCAACCCTTTTGGGTGAGTCAGCGTCTTTATATTATATCACACAGAAAAGAACCTGACGGACAACGCTGAAGTTGAATTCACAAAAAGAAAAAGTAGGCGGCACGGCATTCAGTGGCTCAAATCGCAAAGAGTCCCTCTTTGACGTAATTAGGCGTTGTCAGGATGGCGACGCGAAGGCCATGGAAGAAATATACAGCGATTACAAGTCCTCTCTCTTCAATCTGACTTATCGTTATACAAGAAATTTGTTTTCAGCCGAGGATCTCCTTCAGGACATTTTCATAAAGATCTTCACACGTATCAGCAAGCTCCGCTCCCCGGAAGCTTTTAACGCATGGGTTTACAGGACCGCTATCAATGCATGTATCAGCTCTACCCGCAAGTCTGGGAGGGGAAAGCATATTCCCCTCAATGAAATTGACAAGCCCGATAAAGCTGAAGCGGATAATATCCATATCAGACTGGACATGGAAAAAGCAGTTAGTATCCTGCCGCCTAAGCAGAAGGCCGTGTTTCTGCTTCACGATGTTCAGGGCTTTACCCACGGGGAGATAGCGCAGGTCATGAAATGGTCTGAAGGCACATCAAAATCTCAGCTTTTTAGGGCGAGGATGAAGATAAGGGGACATCTAAAGGACAAAAGACCATGAGATGCGCAAAGGCACAAAGGCTTATAAGTGATCACACCGACAAGCTCCTAAACGGACGACAGACCCAAGCCCTGGAACAGCATCTGAAGGAATGCCCGGCTTGTACAGAGCTTCTTAATGAGATGCAGATGATCGCAGGAGAGGCCAAGGACATGGAGTCTGTTCTGCCGTCTGAAAACCTGTGGGCAGGCATTGAAAGTCAAATACCCAAGAATGACCGGAAAAGCAGGAGCTGGCCGAGTGGAATAGGACGATTCTTCCGGTTTTCTTTATATTCCAGAGAGTTGGCCTTTTCAGTGAGCGGCCTTTTGGCTGGCCTGGTGTTGATGACTCTTTTCTACCACGGCACCCCCTTTATACAAAATGATAGGAGTATCCCGGGCCAGGTGGCCTCGAATCAATTCAAAGAAGTGGATCGCCACTACCAACTTGCGATACAGGCTTTGAATCAGGCGATATCAGAACAAAATGTGGAACTCAGCCCGGAGCTTGCAGCTGTATTTGAAGAGAATCTAGAGATCATCGATGACGCAATTCGGTCTTTCCGGACAGCGATGAACGAATACCCTGAAGACCAGGAGGCAAATGAATATCTCTTGATTTGCTATAGGAAGAAGTTGGAACTCCTGGGAGAAATGAAGGACTTGATGATGCGGTCGGGATAAGACTTGTCTCCAGAAGAACCATGAACATCTACTTGCTTGATTGCGTAGGGATTACCTCTTCTAGGAGTGCCGACCCGTCCTCCGCAGTAGCCTTGGTACGGAGGGTGGAGGGCGCGTTATCTGAAATCACGCCGACGGCGGGATTTCATTTCGAAATTCGAAATAGAGGGCGATAATGAAAAGATCAAAACATGACATAGCACTGCTGGCCATTCTTACTATCGTGATTTGTCTCCCCTCTCTTGGATTCGCAAGGGCAGAAGACAAGATTGTCGAAACCTATTCTTTAGAGAGTGCAGGCAAAGTGTATCTGGAAAACATATCCGGTGACATCACAGTGAGTAGCTGGGACAAAAACGAAATTGAAATCACGGCGACCAAAAGAGGTCGAAGGGAGAGAGATCTTGATGACGCCACTGTTCATATTCGTCAAATCGATGGCAATATCCGGATCATCACAAGGCACGACAGAGAATTCAGCCTGTTCCAACCAAGCTCTGTATCCGTTTATTACGAGATCATAGTCCCTGCCAAAGCGTCGGTGAAGGTGAAAAGCATAAGCGGCGATGTCAAAGTGAGAAAGATAGGCGGGTTTCTAAATGTAGAGACTGTCAGTGGTGAGATAGAGGTGAGAGTTGCCGAGAACGACGTGCAATGCAAAAGTATAAGTGGTGATATCGATCTGGAATACGTTAACGGAGATGCTGAGCTAGAAAGCATATCCGGAGAAATATCCATACAGGAGATTGAAGGCTCTGTAGAAGCAGGAACCGTAAGTGGAGACATTGAGCTGGAGGCATTTTCTTATGCGGAAGAAATAGAGGTGAGCTCAACCAGCGGAGATATAGAGTTGCGGGGAGAATTGAGCCCCGGAGGCATCTACAGACTTGATTCATTCAGCGGAGATACAGAAGTGGTTGTACCGTCCGGTTCAGACTTTGAGTTTTCAGCAAAAACGTTCAGCGGTTCTATAGAATGTGACTTTGAGCTTAAGATGTCAGGGAAACTCGACCCGAAAAAAGTCCGGGGGACTGTTGGCAAGGGTGGGGCGAGCCTTACCATCTCTTCATTCAGTGGAGAGATTCGTATCATGAAGCGGTGAAGCCCCAAGGTTCGTAATGCATTCACAACGGAGTTTCATAGAGTAGAGACTGGCTATCTGACGGAAAAGGAACATAGAGGCTATACCATTTCATAAGCGGAGGTAGTTGTTATGCATAGCACAAGACGTATGTGTGTATTGGTTATGATAATAGGTTTGTGTGTCATCATTAGTGGGTGTCTGATTCATCACCGATCATACACGAATCAGACATCCCCGGGGCGCGAATTATCGAAAAGTCAAGTACAAAAAATTAAGCCGGGAGAGACGACGAAAGAATGGCTGCTGGAGACATTCGGAACGCCGACAAGGCAAAGAATGTTCGATGAAGGCGATGAAACATGGGAATATGAGAGAAGTTATAGGACAGAACATGAATTCAAAATACTGTTCCTGTTCGATACGCAGAATACGAAAAGGTCAAGGGAGACATTGATCATTGATATCAAGGACGGCATAGTCCACAACTATTGGTTTGAATGATAGTATAAATGACCTTCCTTCCCCAAGAGGACGGCGTGGCCAGAGACAGTCGCAATGCTGTCACAATAAATGAACACAAAGGAATACCCTCCGAATTTGCTGGTTGCTGCATCAAGTTAGCAAGGAGCAGGGATATTTTTGGGCGAGTGTGATCTTTGGCTAAAGGTTTTGAGGAGTCTGTGATCTGTCAGGTTAAAAGAGGTCGGCAAGGCTCGTGGCTTATTGCAACAACAAGTTTCTAAAAAGGAGCATTATGATGAAAGGTAAACTCTATTTCATTGCTGCCATTGTTTATGGCAAACAAAGAACAAAGGAGGCCAGCTATGGGAGTTTTTACACGGTTTCGTGACATCATGAGACGATTCCACAATATGTGTTATGACCGGGGACTTTATCGATCCAGAAGCGGGATCATCATGGGGGTTTGCAGGGGAGTTGGAGACTATCTCAATTTCTCCGTCTTCTGGATTCGGGCCATCCTGATAATTCTGTTCCTGATCAGCGGATTCTGGCCCGTGGTCGCCCTCTACTTCGTGGCCGCTATCCTGATGAAACCTGAACCCGTGATCCGTCCCCACCAACATTATGAGGAGGGGTCTTGTGCGGCCTATGCACGTACCAGAAGACCCTCTTCGGATTACGCAAAAAGACGCCAACAGACACTTGAGCGTCGGCTACATAATCTGGAGAGCATTGTGACATCAAAGGAGTACGACTGGGAACAGCGGTTGAGAACTTAATCGTGGGGGAACACTGCTATATCATTATTTTGTAACCTTTTTGCAAAGACAGAGTTTTATACGAGAAATAAGCGGTAATGGACCGGTGCAATCATGCCGATAACTCTCAGAAAATTTAAAAGACGATAACAGGAGACTGAGTGATGAATAGAAAAGGATGGGTAATTCTCTTTGTGGCCATGGTTCTACTCTGTGCAGCGACATCTTCTTTTGCCGAGACGATAACAGAGGACTTTGAAGAGGTCTATGATTTTGATCCAGGTGGGGATATTATTGTAAGGGCCGTGAACGGCGAAATCAAAGTCTCCTCATGGAGTCA
>CAZCCX010000068.1:1644-10302 GCA_964497115.1 uncultured Desulfobacteraceae bacterium | reverse complement strand
ATATGAACCCTTGTCATCCAGAACCAAGCCATCCCGGTTGCCGAGAATGTTTGTGGAATACCAACCGGAGAGGCCCAGGGCCCGCGCTTTAATGCCCGGCGCAAGAATGGTCTTTATCAGGGTCTGTCCTGTCTTGAGATCTTTGCCTGCAATAGCGGTCCGCCGCTGATTTGCCAACTCGACCATAGCTGGCGTGTCAACGGTCAGGTTGGGGGCTCCGTTTATGAAAGGGATTCCGTTGCTCAAGGCAACGTAAGCATAGATCATGCTTGGAGAGATATTCGGGTCGTTGTTTTCCAGCCCTCTTTCAAAATTGTCCAGCGATGCGTGTACCTCTGATGGTCTCAAATACACCTCGGTACTGGCACACCAGATCATGACGCAATGGGAAAGGCCGTTTACCCGCTTAAAACCTTCAATATCACGCTTCAAGGCCTCAATAAGTTCCAGATAAGAGGTCTGGGGCTTTACATTGGGACCATGAAGATTCTTGACATAGGCCTGATTGAAGACTGCCGGCCAGGGGCTCAAGCCCTCAAGAAAGGGTTGGACCGGATCGAGGTCTTCCCGGTTGAGAACGCCAGCCTGGATAGCAGCCTGAAAGCCGTTGTCTGGAAACACATCCCATCCCCCAAAGACCAGGTCATCCAGGTTTGCCAGTGGAACAAAATCCTTGATCAGTGGAATGCGATATTCAAAGCGCTTGCCCAAACGAACCGTGCCCATCTGGCTTAGAGAACCGATGGGAAGGGACAGGCCCCGTCGAATTGACTCCACTCCTGCCAGAAAAGTTGTACTTACCGCTCCACCTATGCCTGGAATAAGTACGCCCAATTTGCCATCCGGTTTCCGAATTTCTTCTTTCGTTTTCCTTACGTCCTCGCTTTTTGAACAAAGTCTGTTGAGTGTTATCAGTTGTCCGCGGCAAGAATTAGAGAGAATTGGCGGAATTCATTAATTTTGTCAGTGAGTTATATGATTCGTAGAATTGGGAGTAATCCCTTTCCTTTATCAGAATCATTCTCGGAAGATGGGGCTCCGCCCTTCCTTTCAGGATATCCCATTCTCCACTTGTCCTCTCTCCGCTTGTGGGCAAGCTTCAATCGACGCAATGGTGTTCATCTCTTTTATTCGCAGTCTGAAAAAATACTGGGCGTGGATATCCATTGATATAGCTTTCCCAATCGTCTATTTTGGAGACTCATTTGTCAAGAGATCTTTAACTATAGTGGCAACCCTCCCGGTTCATGAAAGCCTGAGGACATACATCATGCCCTGGCAAAGTGAATAAAGGTCAGGGATGTCCGTATCGGCCAGGGCTGTACCACAACCGTCCTCTTGGAGAATCCTCGGGTAGGCGTGGCTCTTGCGTCCCATGAGAGATCAGAAAGGGAAGGAAGACCTCTTCAATTCTCATATTCAAACAAATTGAAACAAGGGAGGGCGTCCTCTTGTCTGAAAAGGAGACCCATCGTCTTCTGCCTCAATGCCAGCCCTGATCACCTCTTCATCCGTTTTAACCGCACCATTGACAACCTGGCTCAGTGCGCCCGATTATGCCGGGAGGTCGCCTCACTGGGTGCCTCCACACCTCTCATCCCCGAGGTCTTTGCCGACAGCGGAAAGGCCTTCTCATCAGGTGTTGTCTTCACCCGTGTTCAAGAGATACTGTAAATCGTCAGTAAAGGAGGGGGATGCAGTCTCTTAGGGAGAATGTCAGAAGGGTCAGCCCGTGCCTCTATCCGGGGCGATCTTCTGAGAGGGTATTTTGACAAGAGACAATGCCTTTGATATCTTACTTATCCGGGCAAAGCCGTATTCTGGAGGTGACAGAAAAAAGGGACGCAAATGGCTAAAGTTGTCTTCTTGAGTGAAGAAAACAAGGCAAGGTATCTCAAAATCATCACACCTATCACTAAGGTCTTGTCCCGATTGGGAGTCCATCCCAATATTCTCTCCCTTGCTGGACTCATCTTCAGCTTGGCGGCGGGATTCGCTTTTAGCACGGGGACCTTCTTCTGGGGGGCTTGGATCGTCGTCCTGGCCGGGACGTGCGATGCCATGGATGGAGAGATCGCCAGGCGGGGCGGGAAAAACAACCGGTTTGGGGCTTTTTTTGACAGTACCCTGGATAGATACAGCGACGCGTTCATCCTTTTGGGGATGGGCTGGTATTTTGCGGGAGGCCCCGTTCTTTTCGGGGTTGAGGGTGGCGGCGCAGTCGGAGTTCAGAGTTGGTGGGCTGTGGTTTTTGTCATAGCGGCTTTAGCGGGCTCCTTTATGGTCAGCTATACCAGGGCCAGAGCGGAAGCGCTTGGATTTGAATGCAAAATAGGGCTCATGCAGAGGCCGGAGAGGATAACCCTCTTGATCATGGGGTCTCTTCTCGGTTCCATTCCGGTGGTTGGGCTGAGCCTCGTTAAGGCCACACTCCTTGTTTTGGCCGTCTCGAGCCATATCACCGCCATCCACAGGATGATCCACGTGAGGAGTCAGTTTCTGAGGGAGAATCAAGACCAATGAAGGATCGACTTGTCTGCCCACACTGCGGGGGGGTGGTGGAAAGATACCGAAACCCCTTTCCCACAGTGGATATTATTATAGAGGTCGAGGGAGGAATTGTACTGATTCGAAGGAAAAATCCTCCCTATGGATGGGCAATCCCCGGTGGGTTCGTGGACTATGGGGAGACTCTGGAAGCGGCGGCCGTCAGGGAGGCCAGAGAAGAGACTTGTCTGGACGTGGAACTCATCTCTCAACTCGGCGCCTATTCCGAACCTGATCGGGATCCGAGGCAGCGCACCATTAGTTTTGTCTATGTCGCCCGGGCCAAAGGCACCCCCAAGGCCTCGGATGACGCCTCGGATGCCGGTGTTTTTGATATGACCTCGCTTCCGGAGACCATGGCCTTTGATCACAGCAAAATCCTGATGGATTATTTTGAGTGGTGTTCTCCCTCAAAAAGGTTGATAATTGATTGAAATTATGCTACATTTCCCGGCTTCATCATGGTTGTTCGTATCTAACCAAAGGACTTGATCATAGGGGAGTTCTTTTCTTATAGAGCGCCGAGGGGGCGCGTTTGAAAAAGTCATGCCTTAGGCGTGATTTTTCGGAGGGTAACCTTCATGGCAAAACTGGACCTCGAAGAGATATTCAAAAAGAGGACACGGCATCCATTTCGACCCAGGGCGTCTGATATCATTGGGAAGCTATTTCCGGATTTTAAGGCCTCCAGCAACACGGGAGTCTCTCTTGTGGAAGGGACCTGTCGTTTTCAGAATAAGGATCTTTACATCATTGGTCAGCAGAAACCGAAACCCGAGAATTTGAAGAGTGAAGAAGATCTGAAAAGGCTGGATTACGGCATGTTGACCTCTGATGATCACGCCCGAGTCCTCACGGTTCTGAAGAAGGCCGCACAATCAGATCCGGAAAAGACCATGATCTTCTGCTTTATCGATACCTATGGGGCGGACATCTCCATGTACTCCGCCCAGCGTTTTCAGGCCTTTTTTATTTCACACCTTATTCGGGAGTTCTTGACGATCCCCATTCGGACCATATCCCTGGTTTTGGGAGAAGGAGGTAGCGGCGGCGCACTCGCCCTGCAGGTGACTGATGTGAGGGGGCAAGTCGATGATGCTCTCTATGCGACAGCCCCACCTGAGAGCATGGCCTCTATTGTCTTTAGGGATCCCACACGCATTGGGGATGCCCTTTCCATCTTAAAACCCACGGCAAAAGACCTAAAACGCCTGGGGGTCATTGACCGTATTGTCCCCTCCCCAGAAGATGTGACCAATTGTCAGGAACTCGCGGATAATATTCAGAAGTTCTTGATCAAATCCATCAGAGATCTTTCTCACTCACGGGTCAAGAAACTGATCAGAAAGAGGGATATCAGGGCAAAACAATATGGTCTTTCAAAGGAGAGTGGGAAGTTTTTCGATTTCAAGCGCTATATCGAGAAACCGATTAAGAAGGCCTTTCGCAAACCTCCTCCAGGCATTAAGATTGTCAACTACTCCAGCCTGATAGAGGTCAGCGATGATTACGGGAAGATCAAACAACAGGAAACCACCAAAGAGTTTATTGAATGCGGCGCAGTACGCGGTGAAGAGAAGAGGGTAAGAGGGTGCGGGAAACTCATTCCTTTGGAGACTTTTTTCGGCAACTTTCATGTCTGCCCGGAATGCGGACATTCCTATACCCTGGGAGCCGAAGGATGGGTAGACTGTCTGGCTGACACGGGGAGTTTTCACGAGCTTTACCGGAATCTGACCGTCGATCAATTATTGGAAGAGGAAGCCATCACCGATTACTACCGGGACTTTCTGGCGAAGCAGGAGGGTCGATCTCACTTCAAAGAATCCCTTGTGGCAGGAAGTGCCAGAATTCACCATTTTCGGGTGGTTCTGGCTGTAAGCGAGTTCTACTTTGCAGGCGGCTCAATGGGGGTGGTCTTCGGAGAAAAGTTCAGGAGGGCTGTGGACTATGCCATTCAGGAGAACCTCCCGTTTATCAGCCTGTGTTGCTCAGGCGGGGCCAGACTCTATGAGGGGATATCGGCCCTGATGCAGATGGTCAAGACCATAGAATCAGTCAACCGCCTGAAAAGACATGGCCTTCCCTTTATTTCCATCCTGGCGGACCCCGCTACGGGTGGGGCGATTGCCAGCTACGCCGCCTTAGGCGACATCATCATGGCCGAACCCGGGGCGCTCATTATATTTGCCGGTCCCAGGGTGATGAAAGCGAAGGGACTTGAAGTCGATGAGAACCTGGTTCGCTCAGGCTCTCTGCACCAGATATCGGGTGATATATATAACCACCTGGGCTATTACCATGATCTACGAGGCATCCAAGAGATTTGTGAGAGAAAGAACATGAAGTTTTCCATTGCCAAGTACCTGGAGCTGTATACACGAACCAATCATCGACCCAAAAGGGCCTCTAAGAAGACAGGGAGTAAGACCTCGATGTTATAAGGCAGAAACCTCTTGTCATCAGATCATCTTGAGCTGCGGAATACCCATTCCCCCTATGAGTGGCATCGAGTAAAATATGTCTAACGATGAAGTTTCATTCTCTTTAGAAGGATCTCTCTAATTGGAAAAATCGTCCAGGAGCTCTCTCAGGCCGGGGCGAAGATAGACCTGGGTGAGATCAAAACGGGTTACGGCCTTGGCCAGAGTCTCGATCTTGTCTTCTTTGGTGGCTGTGGAGTTGAGAATCACGAGATATTCCCCTTTTAGCTGGCAGAGACCCCCCGGAGAAAAAGAGCCGGCCTTTTTTATGGGTTCAGATCGGACTTCTATTCCAAGAGAGTGTGCCAATTCCTCGAGCTGACCAAGAAGGGTATTTTCATCCAAGTGACTGTCCCCCTGAAAACGTCAAAAACTCCTTTTTTGAAGCAAAAGCATGACCGCCCCTATCATCCCGGCTTCTTCATTCTTTCCAGCAGGCGCCGCCCCGCCTCGGCGGAACCATGAAGGGCCCTTTTTTCTTCATCGGTGAGGCATATCTCCACGATCTCCTCCACCCCACGCGCTCCCAATTTAACGGGCACACCGATAAAAAGACCGTTGATCCCATATTCCCCTTCCAGAAGGACCGAGCAGGGAAGTATCCTTTTTTTGTCTTTTAACACTGCCTCAACCATCTCTACGGTTGCTGAGGCAGGGGCATAGAATGCACTGGCAGTCTTGAGGAATCGTACAATCTCTGAACCACCTGTTCGTGTCCTTTCCACGAGGGCTTCAATCCTATCAAGAGGCAAGAACTCCGTAACGGGGACCCCTGCAACGGTGGAATAGCGGGGCAGGGGGACCATGGTATCCCCATGCCCCCCGAGAACCAGGGCCTGGACGTCCTGTACGGAGATGTTCAATTCCGCGGCAATAAAGGCCCGGAATCGAGCCGAGTCCAGTACGCCGGCCATCCCCATGACCCGGTTTTTCGGGAAGCCGCTGGCGTCAAAGGCCGCATGACACATTGCATCAAGAGGATTCGTCACGACGATCAGAATGGAATCGGGCGCCACAGAGGCAATTTCTCTGGATGCAGAGGCCACAACCTCCATATTGGTTGAAGCGAGATCATCTCGGCTCATACCGGGCTTTCTGGAGAGCCCTGCGGTGATGACCACAACATCTGATTCTTTAGCCTCATTATAGGAAGCCGTGTACCCACTTAGACTGTAATCGTGATATTCGATAGGAGCCGCTTCACAGATATCAAGGGCCTTGCCCGCCGCCAGACCCTCCTGCACATCGATCATGACGACATCAGCCAGTTCCTTTTCCGCGATACGCATGGCGGTGGTGGAACCCGTGTTTCCTGCTCCCACAATTGTTACTCTTTTTTTCATGCTGCGCCTCCATTCAGAATGAACGGACTCCCGATCAACTGAGACCCCTTGTACGTATTCCTCACAGAAACAGGCGATATCTTATGGGGATGATTAGAGATATATAGTCTAAAAGAAAAGGGCGAGAGGGTCAAGTATGAAGACTCCCTATCCGATTCTCTTCAAATGAAGGATCAGATAGATTTACCGCAGAAAGGGCAGAATCGAAATTCAGATTTCAAAGGGCTTCCGCAATGGGAACAACTCCGGCTGGCCGCACTTTTTGAAGCCTGATACACTGCCTCCCCCGATTCACCGGTTAAGGCGCCACAACTTCGGCACTCCAGAACGGGCTCCCCCTTTTTTACTCGGATGATCGGCAGAAAGAAGACGGAAAAATAGTGGTCCCTTCTCTTCAAAACGGCCTGAAGGAGTCCGCAGGAAGGGCACATTCTGGGATGGCTATCAAGTGTTGTGGCCTTAGGCTGTATACCGGCGACGAAGAAGAACATGATCTATTCTAGAAATTTTCATAGGTTACAATTGAGAGTGCTCTGTGAGCACCATACGGTTTCAAGGCTGATGATCAGGGGTACGATAGAGCCGCTTCGCGCCCCTGTTTCCGAGTGTCAGAATGAGAATTTCCCAGCAGTCCTTATATATTCAATCACATTCTGTCCCAAAGCGGCAAGCTAAATGTGAATCGGGTCTATGTTCAGTGATTCAGCGGATTGGGAACTTCTTTGACCCCCGTTGAAATTATGGTATGAAACCTAAAGATCATACTTGGTGTCGTGTCCCAGAAGTAACTCGAATAAATAAGTACCTATTGCAGATTCAGAGACCCCCATGCACCCCACGTGCCATAGAATCTGCTCAGAATCATGGAAGTTGTTTCTGGGACACGACACTAGGTCATTGCAGGAGGAAGAGAAATGACAGGGACAGGGATTGTACGGGACGAAAGGTTTATGGAGCACCAAATGGGGCCATATCATCCGGAGAGCCCTGAGCGTCTTGAAGTGATCTACGCCATGCTCGATGGCGCTGATATGCAGGGGAGTTTTCGGGAAGTGCCTGTCAGGCGTGCTGAAATGGAGGAACTTTTTCTCATTCATTCTCCTGAATATGTGGAAGATCTGGCCGCGACGGAAGGGAAAGAATATACCTACCTGGATCCCGACACTCAGACCTCATCCGGTTCCTATGAGGCAGCCCTCTTGGCAGCCGGGGGGATGTGCGAAGCCATATCCCTGGTCCATTCAGGAGAACTGGATAACGCTTTTGCCCTGGTAAGGCCACCTGGACACCACGCGGAAAAAACCCGGGCCATGGGGTTCTGCCTGTTCAATAATGTGGCCATTGGCGCCAGATACGCTCAGGAGCATCTCAAGCTCCAGCGCGTTCTTGTGGTGGACTGGGACTTGCATCACGGCAACGGCACCCAACACTCCTTTGAAAATGATCCTTCCATCCTCTATTTCTCAACCCATCAGTATCCTTATTACCCCGGAAGCGGGGCCCTGAATGAAGCGGGAATCGGTAAAGGGGAGGGGTTTACGGTCAATGTGCCCCTTTCCGGCGGATACGGTGATGGAGAATATGTGGGCATATTTGAGAGGGTTCTTAGGCCCATCGCCATTGAATTCAATCCTGAGATCATCCTCGTATCGGCCGGGTTTGATACACACAAGGAAGATCCCCTGGGGGGAATGCGTGTGACGCCGGCCGGGTTTGCTGCAATGACTCGATCCATTATGCGAATGGGCGAGGAATGTTGCGAGGGAAAGGTGGTTCTCACCCTCGAGGGGGGATACGATATTCAGGGTCAGAGTGATTCGGTAAAAGCCGTTCTCAAGGAGTTGTCCGGATCATCTCATACCGAAATTGCGGGTGTCATGGCGCAGGCCGACCATAGGGCCATGAATGCAGCGACGAAAAGGGTCATAGAGGTCCAGAGTCGATACTGGAAGAGTCTGTAGCCTATAGTTGCATCATATTCTGTTTTCGAGTTCAGGCCAAGGGGCGCGTTTAATCCATAGGATGCGGGCAAGTTCTCCTGAGGCGGACGAGGGTTTGATTTCCCGCTGCTCTAAGGCGGGTGGTCCATTAAAATTGCGAAGCGATTTTATAAGTTAAAACCTGAATACTCTGTTATATCGAGATCAAGGTTTGATCGGTAATTCCACTATTGAGGGGATCCAAGAGACTGAGTGCACGGTTAAAAGGCTGGTTTAATCAAGCAGATACAACCCCTTGAACCCCGGACTCCTTTTTCCCGACCGGCAGTTGGGAGAATAACTGCA
>CAZCCX010000068.1:0-1634 GCA_964497115.1 uncultured Desulfobacteraceae bacterium | reverse complement strand
ATTATACAGATTAATGCAGCGTTGCGGTTTATCCTATGTTGGCAATGTCCTGCGCTTGAGCAACGGTAATGGCAATGACATTGACCACGTTTTCCATGTCGGTTCCACGTTGCAGGACATTAAAGGGTTTGCTTATACCCATAAGCAGCGGACCAACCGCTTTTGCGCCCCCAAGATGTTTGAGAAGTTTATACGCAATGTTGGCCGATGACAGCTCGGGAAAGACCAGAATATTGGCAGGTCCGCCCAACCTGTTAAATGGAAAATCATTGTCCAGAATTTCTTTGACAATGGCGGTATCAGCCTGCATTTCACCGTCGATGATCAGGTCCGGCCTTCTTTCCCGGCAAATCTCTACGGCTTCTTGGACCCTGTTGGCATCCGGATGATTCGTGCTTCGGAAGTTTGAAAAAGACAACATAGCGACACGAGGTGTTACGCCAAAAAAACGAGCGGTTTTTGCCGAAAGAATCGCGATTTCAGCCAGATCTTCAGAACTGGGGTGAAAATTGACCGTGGCGTCGGCGAAAAACAAGGCCCGGTCTCGGAAGAGCATCAGATATACGCCGGATACCTTGGAAATTCCGGGTTGTCGCGGAATGACCTGAAGAACAGGGCGGATGGCATTCGGATAATAGCATCCGATGCCGTGGACCTGTCCATCGACCATGCCTTCATTGACCATCATTGCTCCAAAAAGGAACGTGTCCGTGAGTAATCGCCGCGTTTCAACCAGATTCCAACCTCTTCGGCACCGTCGTTTGAAGAGCTTTTCTGCAAAATCGTCGAACAACTGGTCCTCCAGATGGTCGATAATCTCAATGTCATCCAAAGGAATTCGGTGTTCTTTGGCAACGGAGTGGATTTCATCCTCTCTGCCTAACACAACAGGATAGGCAATGTTTTCTATGACCGCTTGACGGGCGGCACGAAGGATGACAGGATTATTGCCCTCTGGTAGGACAATACGCTTGGGGTTCTGTTGGGCACGGATAATCATTTTTCTCGTCAGTTCCCGTTCCGGCCCGAGTCTGGCTTCCAAAAACTGCATATATTCCGTTTGGCTCTCTATTCCCATTCTGGCCACGCCGCTCTTGATAGCGGCATTGGCCACAGCCGGAGTCACTTCCAATAGAACCCTGGGATCAAGGGCCATGGGGATAACATATTCGGGGCCGAAATGGATCTTGCGGCCCCCATAGGCCCGAATCACCCTGTCAGGGACATTTTTCCTCGCCGCCTTGGCAAGGGCGTGGACTGCCGCCAGTTTCATCTCATCGTTAATGGCCGTTGCCCTGACGTCCAAAGCCCCTCGAAAAATATAGGGGAATCCTAGAACGTTGTTGATTTGATTTGGGAAATCCGAACGCCCAGTGGCTACGATAGCGTCCGGTCTAACATTCTTGGCCTGATAATAATCGATCTCAGGTTCCGGATTGGCCAGGGCGAATATGATCGGGTTTTCCCTCATCCGTAACAAATGTTCCGGTTTAAAGGCCCCTTTGACGGATAAACCCACCAATACGTCCACCCCTTCCACAGCGTCATCCAAGGTCCTCATGGGAGTATCAAGGGCAAAAGCCTCTTTGTATGGGTTCATGCCTTGGGTGCGGCCTTTATAGATGACACCTTTG
>CAZCCX010000067.1:2057-10325 GCA_964497115.1 uncultured Desulfobacteraceae bacterium | reverse complement strand
CTCCCGGATATCCTGCGGTTGTCCCAGGAGCTTGTTCTCAAAGGGAAGGTTGAGCTTTTTGTAGTTTCCACCCTTTATGTCCTTTGATTGAGCGTATTCCACCATCTCGGTCCACAAAGCCTCTGTCATACCCTCTTCCGGCATCTTCACAAACTCTCCGTTATCATCCAAGAAGGCGTTTCCGTATTCATTGACCTTGACCCCCCATGTGATCATCTGCAGTGCCGTGGCCACATTGGCTTTGGTGGTGTTCGTCTCCTGTGCGATCTTTCGAAGCCTCTCGGAACTGTTCCCAGAGGTTCCGTGCTGAGCACCCGACACCTTATATTTGCCCAGGGCATCATGGATTTCTCTTGTAAGAGGAACCTGGATCCCTTGATCACTCGCCTCTATGCCGTGGGTTGTTCCATTATTGAGGGCTATCCAGTCAGGGAATATCCCATGGGCATTCAGTCCTTGAATCAAGAAAAGGGCCTCATCAACCGTGGAAAGGCCTTCCTTACCCTTGATCTCACCCACCTCTGTCTCATAACCGGCCCATGTAGGCACGTAAGGGCTCAAGGCAATATTGGCAAGAAGGTTCTCGTCATCCGGCAGGTGTGAGGCATCAATAGCGATGGAGGTGACTCCGGCATCAAACAGGGAGGGAATCTCCGTCTTCGCGGCCTCCACATCCTGAGCACTCTTAATCCCGTAATGATCGGCATGGATGGCCACCGGGATGGTAATCCCCATTTCATTGCACGTCGCATCCACCTGCCTGGCCATGTTCCAAAAGTTTACGGCACAATAGGCACTGCCCCCCCCTTCAGACTTGGCGATTTCAATAATAATGGCCGCATTGGCCCTTTGGGCCGCCCGAAGTGCGCCGCGAATCACAAAATGATTTCTCCCGTTGGCGGCAATCGTCATGGCCTTTCCTTTGGTTATCATGGCGCGGTCAATGACTTTCCCGCTGACGATCAAGGCCCTTGAATGGGGAAATAATCGAGTGATATTGGGTGGTCGCCCGATCTCCAAAGCCTTTACATATTCCGGAAGTAACTCTTGTTTTTCTGAACTCATCCTTTCATCCCCCTTTCTGGATTCACCATTGAAGATTGGCCATTTAGCCATTCATTCTTGTCGATTGAAAAGTCCCAGGTATTCTTCCCATGCGTGTCTATTCTTCCCCTCTTTTCTTCTCCGCGCAGAAGGGCCACCATTTGGTGAGACGGACCTCCTCTTGGCACACAAGAACACGTTCCACATCCTTCATTTCACCAAAACTCAGGCTTTATCGAGATTTGTTCCTGAGTACGCGCTCATTCGCCAAGGTCTCCATCAAACCGTAAAGTGGCGCAATTGTCAATATCAACTCTAACTTCTTCATTTATTTGGGATTTTGTTTCGGTAGTTCTTCCTTTGTGAGAGGAGTCCTCTACGAGCGACAGAGAAGCTTACAGATCTGGGGGCCACCCTGGCGCGCAGCCGCACGGTTGTGGGATCGGCGGGAAACATCAGCGTGCGTGACGGGGCCAAGTGTTACATGTCACCCTCAGGCTTTGCCCTAGGAGAGCTGCGGCAGGAGGATCTCGTGTGCGTAGACATCGAAACAGGGGCCTATCAACACAAACTATAAGGCAATGGGCCCGGGCTTAAATTTTTCCGGACCGCTTTTGATATCTTGTCCTACCCTCTTGGCGATGGCCCTGAGCATTCCACCGAAAAGGAGATCATGAAAAGGCAGAAGGAGATACCAGTAGAAAAGACCGTATAAACCTTTGCTTCTAAATCTGGTACCCAGCCGTATTTCCGTCTGTCCGCGCTGTGTATCTTTCAGTTCAAAATCCAGGATGGCCTCACCAGGGAGTTTCATCTCGGCCAGGAGGATCAGGCGCCGTGGGGGAGTCACCATGAGGACACGCCAAAAATCAAGGGCATCCCCCACAAGGAGTTGTTCGGGATGCCGGCGCCCTCTTCGCAGGCCCACGCCTCCGACCATATTATCCATCCACCCTCGAACCCTCCAGAGAAAGTCCCCATAGTACCAACCGTTTCTCCCGCCAAGACGTGCAATCACCGGCCAAACCTCCTTGGGTAAAGCGTCAAGGATGAGCCTGAACCCCCCCTGAAGCAGGGTCCCTCCGGCATAAGGAGCGTCACCAGGCTGAGCCCACTCCGGGGGTTTCAGCTGACCTGCGTCGCTCCATCGCGTCTCCACAATCCTGAGGGAATCTTTTTGGATGGCCCTCCTGATCGCCTCCCTACAGGTCATCAAATTCACGGGAATCACCTTGGTAATACGATCATCCATGACCACCGCCCTGTTGCTGGAACCCTGAAAAAGGGGCTCCGCAATGGCGGGCGAAACAGGAATGACCATTTTGGCAATTGAAAACGCAACCCGCCGCCCCGTATTTGAATCCGATAAGAACCCCGGCGAAATGAACAGAGGTTTACTCAACCCGGTCTCCTTTGTGTACAAATTGAAGAGTTGCCGATAGGTCAACACATCCGGGCCTCCGATATCAAAGGTTCCCCCGATTGTTCTCTCATTTTCAAGACAACTCTCAAGATAGGTCAAGACATCGCGGATACAGATGGGTTGAATCTCCGTATTCAACACACTTGGAGGAAGCAGCATCAAAGGCAATCGTTCGCTCAAATATCTCAGGATTTCGAAGGATGCGCTCCCAGACCCCAGGATGATCGCCGATCGCAGTATGGTCGTTGGAATGGGGCTTGATCGGAGGATACGGCCGACCTCGGCCCTACTTTTCAGATGTGAGCTTAGTTCAGGAGAATCCATACCCAAACCGCCCAGATAGATTATTCTCTTGAGATCTGCCTGAGCCGCTGCCTTTGCAAAGTGTCGTGCGGTTTGACGGTCGGCATGGACAAAATCCTTCTGCGCCTGGTTCATGGAGTGGACAAAGTAGTACGCCGCAGAACAGCCCTCTATCGCCCTGCGTAGCTGAGCAGTGTCCGGGGCCTGAAAATCGGCCCGAACCAATTCAACCCGTGAATGATTCGCCCATGTCCTTCCCCGAAGCTTTCGCATTGAGCGACCCGTTGCCCTGACTCGGTACCCTCCGGCAAGCAACCTGGGCACCAGACGTCCGCCGACATATCCCGTGGCGCCGGTGACAAGAACGGGTTTTGAGGAACGATCGACATCGAATTTTGAAGTTGTCATATCACAACAGTTCAGCCCTTTTCGATAGGATGAATATGATGACTTAGTTTCTCCGCGAGTAACAAAGTCGCGTTAAATGAAATCGCGTAGCGATGTCATTCACGTGTGGTCTTTAGGTGATTGCGCCGTTCAAAATCCTCAATGGCCAGTGATATGAGACGGTCAATCAGGTCTGGATATGAGATACCTGAGGCCTCCCACAACTTGGGATACATGCTGATTCTCGTGAAACCGGGAATCGAATTAATTTCGTTAACATAGATCTCACCATGGTCCGACAGGAACATATCCACTCGGGCCATGCCGCTGCATTCGAGTCGCTCAAACGCTCGAAGAGCCGTAGTCTGAATCCTTTCTATCGTTTCGGGTTCTATATCTGCCGGAATGATCAGGACAGCCCCATCTTCGTCCGTGTATTTCGAGTCATAAGAATAGAACCCTTCCTTGGTGACGATCTCTCCGGGAACCGAGGCTATCGGAGTCTCATTACCTAGAACCGAACACTCTATTTCGCGACCCGGAATCTCCTGTTCAACCACGACCTTCGCATCGTATTTAAATGCCAAGTCAATCGCTGGTTTAAGTTCATCCAAATTCATCACCCGGGAGATTCCAACAGATGATCCCATGTTAGCCGGCTTGACGAACAATGGATATATAAGTGTTTTTTCTATCTCCTCTATTTGTCCCTTTAAACCGCCTTTTTCCCGTACAGTCACAAACTCTGCCACGGCAATCCCGGCCTCCCGAAGAATCCGTTTCGTTACATCTTTATCCATACAGACGGCCGAGCCGAGAATACCCGCGCCGACGCAGGGGACATTAGCGAGTCTTGATAAACCTTGAACAGAACCATCTTCACCATAGGGCCCGTGGAGCACAGGGAATATCACATCGATCGGTTCTACCCGTTCTCGATTCGTCAAATCAAGGAGCTGTCCATGGTCCTTACTGGACATAAGGGCGATTTTGCGATTCCCTTCGTCAAGCTGAATCCAGTCCGGGTTCCCGGATTCTAGTAAAAGCTGTGCATTTTCATTCCTAAACCACGTTCCCTGTCGATCAATACCAATCAGGACAGGCTCATACTTATCCTTATCCACGGCGTTAATCACATTGATCGCGGACTCAAGAGACACTTCGTGTTCAGCAGACCGCCCTCCAAACAGGATGGCCACTCTGATCTTCTTGCTCATGTGTTCATCACCCCTTCAATTCCTCTCTGTCAAAGGTCTACCCGTCATCACGGGTTTTCTCAATATGTCAGAAAATCTGTGAAAAAACCTTCCATTCTATGGAGTCTCTATTCTTAGGTATAGGTAGTACCTTTTCAAGATATTGGAATTATCCTCACTTGTACAGCCTTAATCCTTCTTAGGCGATTCAGGAATCAACTCCGCCACCAGGCCGACGACGGGGTTAACCCGGTCTCTCCCGTCCTTTGAGGACGGACAAGCAGCTCTCTCATTTTACTTCTTCAGAACTTCCACAACTTCGATTCCCTTTAGTCTCCAGACTTCTTCAATTTTCTCCAGATTGCATTTCAACTCATGGAGATCCTCAACAGGTTCTCCACTTGCCGATTTGCCTTCCATGATCGCGGTTACATTGACTTGAGCGGTATCTTGTTCGGGAAATTCAATAACAAAATCGTGAAACATCAAGTTTCCATTAAAATAACCAAGTGCTTAGGCTTGAACTATAGGGGAGCACACCATGGGTGTCAATGAGGACATACCCCCCAAGCGTTCTCCAAGGTATGGAAGACTGAATTCCCAGTGTTTTGGATTTCATAAAGCATTATAAAGAGTTAAGAAGACAGAATACAGCCATTCGGGAAAAAATATCTTCCATATAAGAGCAATATGTGCTTGACTTAACATGTAGGTCAGATTCAAATGAAATTTAGGTTCCCCTATATGCATCGGAACCAGGGGTCTGGGGGTCTCTTTTCAAGTTCAAACCCACAAGACTCCTCTGCCCTTACCGCCCCCATCTTCGGGACGAAAGGGTCTCCGGACAGGCACATACGAGGTTCATCGCTTAAACAAACCTGTTCTGTGGGGCTACTGCCATGTATGCAAAAACAATGGTGCCGTTCCACCACCTCCGGACAAATGGTTTGAACTTGAAAAGAGACCCCTGGACCCCGGAGGCTAAGAACCATTTTTGGACAAGAGTAAGTCTTCACAGGATCTTAATAACAGGAGAAGAAAGAGGTGACCTATGCAATATAGAAAATTGGGTAAAAGTGGCATCAAAGTATCTGCTCTCGGATTCGGTTGTATGAGATTCCCCACCATGGAAACAGAAGATGAAACCCTCTCACCGTTTGAAATACCGGTCAATGAGGAGGAAGCAGAAAAGATGCTCCTATATGCCATGGAGCACGGAATCAACTATTTTGATACGGCCTATCCCTATCACGGGGGGAAGAGCGAAGAGATCTTGGGCAGAACCATGAAACCCCATCGCGACAGGGTCATGATAGCGACCAAACTCCCCGCGATGATGGTAAAGAAGGCTTCTGATGTTGAAAGGTTTATTGATGAACAGTTGAAGAGGCTCGACTCCGACTACGTGGATTTTTATCTTCTCCATGGCCTGAATAACCATTCATGGACCCTCATGAAGGAGTATAAGGCATTAGACTTCATGGAAAGACTCATCTCAGACGGCCGCGTACGTTACACGGGGTTCTCCTTCCATGATGAAGTCAAGGTGTTCAAAGAGATCGTAGACACTTATGACTGGACCCTGTGCCAGATCCAGTACAACTACTTTGATGAAAACCGCCAAGCCGGAAAAGAGGGTCTGCAATACGCGGCCGGCAAAGGAATCGGCGTGGTCATTATGGAACCCTTGCGCGGGGGAAACCTGACCGACAAGATACCTCGGGCCGTCCAGGCGATCTGGGATTCGGCCACGACCAAAAGGACCCCTGCGGAATGGGCCTTAAAATGGGTCTTTAACCATGCTGAGGTCTCGGTGGTCCTCAGTGGGATGAGCGCCATGCCCCAGCTTGTTGAAAACCTGAAAATAGTTGAAGATGCTGAACCCGATTCCCTCAGCCAGAATGAACTGTCACTTATCCACAAGGCGAAGGAAGAATATGAGGCGCTTCTCAAGGTGGGCTGCACGGGATGTGGCTACTGCATGCCTTGCCCCAACGGGATTGATATCCCCACAAACTTCAACGCCTATAACAACTTCTTTCTCTTCGACGAACAACGCATGTCACAGATGATGTACAATATGATGATGCCTGAAAGTCAAAGGGCCTCCAGTTGTGAAGAATGCGGGGAGTGCGAAGAAAAGTGCCCCCAGCAGATCAAGATTATGGAGGAATTGAAGAACGTCCACTCCGTTCTGCACATGGAAGGAGGAGGAGATGGGTTTCCTCCCCCGCCACCGGAGCCATAAAACGCTTCTGAGCCGCTCAAATGCGCCGGGTCGCAGCCCGCCTCCGGGATCTGCCACCTTGCGTCGACCTTTCGACCGTGATTCTAGCCGCTGCTCCTTCTGGGCTGAGTGGAGCTAGTGTCGTGTCATGCATCAAATGACGTATAGTGCTTCGTTAGGGCATGTTCAAGTGTTCAGAGTTCAGTGTCCAAATGCTGAACCATGGAATGTGCGACAGAAGATGTCTATTCTCGCCTATATTCCATGGCTTCTATTTCACAAAATATCCACATACCCTCCACTTCCCATCCTTGTCCAGCATGGGTGTGATGGTTTCAACCGCATGCTTTCTGTTTTCGAACGACGTATTAAACTGGATCACTACATACTCTCCCTCTGGAGCCCCCGGCAAAGAAGTCGCATAACCCTTGGCCTTGAGTTTCCTGGAAATATTCTTTCCTAATGGCCCCCTTACGGACTGCAAAGCTTTCACCCATTGGTCTTTCGAAACTTGGCCTTTGAAGAACTGAGCCGTTTCGTCCCAGCTCTCCGCATACTTCCCAAGGTCGACCAAGGACAGCCACGCCTCTGCGGCAGTCACAGCCGCCGCTTCTTTTTCTGAATTCCCTGCCACGGCAGTGACACTCCACAAGATCAGCCCAATCATAACCAGACACGTGATTTTGCGAATCATTGTTTTTTCCTCCTTTTTCTGTTCAGATTTAGAAAGTCGGTCATTGTTTTTCCATTAGATAACAAGAACCATTAATACTCAGACTGCAGATATTATAGAGTCTGACTTCACCATAGTGTAACCCACAACACACTCTTGGAAAGGATTTCAGCAATGAAGAGCCCCACGATAAACGAGACAATCAGTTTTGTACGACGAATACCGGAGGCGACTTTGTAGGCGTTAAACAACAGGGAGATAAACCAACAATACCAAGGCAACGTCACTCCAACAAGGAGTAGCAAAATAGACTGAGTGAATAATGGATTCTGAACGACCAATACTAATGAAACGGCGGCCAGTAACAACGGCAAACGCGCAGCGCCGACAAAGGCCATAAAGTCCGACAGTCGTGTTTGTCTTTGGAACGATTTGGCCAGGGCCCATAAGCTGATCGCCGTAAGGGGCCAAGCGACCACTTGTTCCATGAACGCTACTTTCCATATTACTGGAGCAATATTGACATGAAGATCAAGTGCACCATCAAAACGAATAGACAATCGAGAAAGAGCCATGCTGCACGAGGCAACCACAAAAGCGATTCCAACTGTAGTTTTTAAGGAAAGGCGTTCAAATGGGAAAAACAGCATTTGCCAAAGCCCACCCTTTGATGGACCCATTGCGGACAGCAGTTGAGCTCCTTCTTCAGGTGAAATCCTGCCCTCTTTAACAAGATCCATGATTTTTTCAGAAACCTCACTCATCGCTACTCTCCTTCCGCAGTCTCTGAATGGCCTCTTGCACACTCAATTTCCCAGTCGAGATGGCATCCAGTATTTCCATTTGGCGCGTCTCCTGATCCGCCTCTCCCTGCCTCAACTTCTCGATAATGTCATTTAACCGGTTTCGAATGGTGGGATAGCTTTGGTTGCGGAGCTTTGCCATTTCTTTCAGGCTTCCGGATGCCGTGACAAATTCGGTCACAAACCGCAGTTCGTCTTCGCTTAAATTGAGC
>CAZCCX010000067.1:0-2047 GCA_964497115.1 uncultured Desulfobacteraceae bacterium | reverse complement strand
AGTTTCGGCATTTGGAAGACACCTTCAAGATTTGTTGCACATGCGGGGCAAGTCAGACGTGTCACATTAACTGAGGTCTTACAACTCGGACACTTGGTTGGAAGTTTTGCCATTTGGATCTCCTTGATGCAAAAAAATAGCCCATGATATAAATAATGTCAAGAGAAAAATAAATATTATTTACTTATCTTTTAATATTATTCACAGTGAGATGGATGATAGCAATCAAAGCTCATCCACTGAGGCAACTAGAGATTGTCATTTTCTGTAATAAAAAGAACAAGTTATCGTATTGTTCCTGCCGGCTTTTCTGGAAGGGCGTCGTAGGAATGTTGCAGCAGGAATACGGCTCGTCCCACGGCAGATACCGGGCGGTAGGGCAAAAGGTTTGACTTCTAATGAAAGGATCAGCCGCGGTTCTTCTCTATGAACCAGTCGATCAACTTCCGGGAAATGCTGATCTTTGTTGGAATGGAAGGAAGGCAATCTACAGAAAACCAGCCTGCGTCGAGAATCTCGGAATGATCCACCGCTATTTCTCCCCCGGCATATTCGGCCGTGAAGGCGATCATAAAAGAGTCAGGGAAAAGCCAGGGCTGACTGCCGAAATAGCGGATGTTCTTCACTTCAATACCGACCTCTTCCCGCACCTCTCTCTGTAGGCATTCCTCCAGAGTCTCCCCCGGCTCGACAAAACCGGCCAAAACACTGTAGAGCCCCTTTGGGTAACGCCGTGAATGGGCCAGCATGATCTGATTATCCTTGATTACGGCCACAATGATGGCGGGTGAGAGACGGGGATAGTTGATTAACCCGCATTCGGGGCAGATCTTCGCGCGTTCGTCCTCCTTGTTTTGAGTGGGGTGCCCGCATTTTCCGCAGTATTGATGGTTTCGATTCCAATACACCAACTGGTTTGCCAGGGCCGCTATCCAGATCTCTTCTTCTTCAAGCCACTCAAAAACCCTCCGAGGATCTTTAAAAGCAAACAAAGGATCAGAAATACGTGTACTCTCCGACACCTCCGCGGCGTAGCAGGGGCGGTCATCCAGCGATCCAAGGTATCGCCGGTGCAGGGGCTCTAAACCAAGTCTTCTAAGATCGGAAGACTGAGGAATAACCCCTTTCTCACCTTCGGTTTTAAGCAGAAGCTTTTGGTCTTTAATAAGAAACCATAATGCGGTTTCAGACACGCCCTTTCCCCTCTTGTGTTTGATGAATAAACCCTTGGAACCGGCGGGCTTCGACCTCGTTTCCCTGGGAGGAATAGATCTCACTGACTCTTTGATAGTAGAAGGAGATATTTGGTGAATTTTCCCGAGCCAAAGAGAGATACATTTCCAAAATGGGTGTCGTATGTTGGCCCAGATCAAAACTGATATCCGCGAATTTTCTCTTGACAAAAAGATCGACCCGGGAATGACAGCTGGTACATTGATCTATCATGCTCCCGTAAATACTCTGGGCGTTCTTGAGATCGCCGGATGCCTCGTGTACTTTGGCCAAAGCCTTCATGATCTCGTTACTCCATCCGTAGTCTGTTGTGAAACCCTGATATAAGGATATGGCTTCCCTATAGCGTTCTGCCTGAAAAAGGGTTTCACCCCGCAGCAAAAAAAAGGCGACAGATTCCTTAACCTCATCCGGGCAGTCATCGAGAAGCTTTTCTGCCTGATCAAAAGACTTCATGGCCCAGAAGACCTCACAGAGGAGCTGGTACCCAGGCAATGCATCTGGATGATATGAGAGAAAAGTCTCCAGCAAATGACGCGCCTCATCAAATTGCCCCAGGTTCAGACAGGCCGAAGCCATTTCAAGAGGGACAAAAGAATCCGGGGACGGATTCTCCTCCATGGCCCGGGATAGCGCATCGGCTGCAATGTGAAACTCACCCCGGTTTAGCGCGAGATAGCCTGCCTTAAACTCCTCTCCGTAGGAAAGGTAGGTCCTACGAACGTCTTCAGGCAAGGTGGCGCACAGGGCAATAAACATTTCATCATCTTGCGCGTCATAGACATCCTCTTCACTGACCGAAACTTCGTAGCCT
>CAZCCX010000066.1:0-10351 GCA_964497115.1 uncultured Desulfobacteraceae bacterium | reverse complement strand
GGTATAGACAGATAGAGGATATCTACAGGGATATTCCTCAAAAGCTTCTAAGAGCAGAAAAACAACCTGTCCGGGGAAGATACTGGAAGCTGATATTTCTCTTCCACATCATGAAGGATGCGGGGCTCTCTTCAATACATGAAGAGGCATTGAGGGATATCAACCGGACCCTCACATGGCTGATAGATCAGGAAAAACCCGAGGATCTGCAACCATTGATTAAGAAAACCTTTGATATTCTGAAGAAGAGCGTCTTGAAATACCCGGGCACCGCCCTCAACTGCGTTCTCAACATGGGAAAAGCCGTATACAAGACGGATGAGAGTGATCTCGTGGACTTCTTTATGGATGCAGTCGTGGACCTGGGGTTTCAATCCCCGGACTTCAAAGGTGTTGGCGATGACTGGCAGATGCGGATTAATGCCGCCCATATCCAAAACATCCGGACCTGGTTGGAGCTTATTGAACTCAATCCAAAATGGTCCAAGAAATTGCTTTCTTCCCTGATTATCCATCTCTCCTTGGGCGGTGTACTCATACGGGACACGGATCTCTTCTCCCGTGATATCACCGGTTTTCTAAATAGCGACATCACACCTGTCTTTAATCTGGCCAAACAGTTGACCAGGCTCTTCCCTGCCTATTTTAACGATATTGGAGCGGAAGGGCAGTTGAGAGAGATCTCCACAAAGATAGATGAGATCTGTTTTCGAAAGGATGTGCTCATTCATTTTCTAAGAAAACAGAGCCATGTAGAAAGCAGCAATCAGATCATTAATCTGATGGAAGCGACCCTGGAATTCTGGAGGACCAAAGAGAAAAGGGGTTTTAAGCCGTTTGTCCCTTCAAGCGTCTATCAGCATATCGAGACGGAAGGACCCTATGTGGATGGGGTTCACGCCATAATTCAGTATCTCTTTCAAGAAGAAGGGATAGCCGGAATCAGTGATCTGTTGAAGATTCATAAAGAGCAGATAAGGCATGCCGCAAATGAGATACCAGGGATATCAAAAACGGATCAGGAACGAGTGGAACTGGCCATCAGCCTCTATAGGCTTCTTTACCAGAAATACAACCTGGGTTATCTGGAATTGGAGAACCATCTCAAGCAGATTCAGCCTAACACCTTTCCGGACATGAACAAGCTCCGAAAAGCCCTTGATGAACCGGGCTATGAACGAAGGCTTGTCAGATTACTGGCATACCTTGAGACACTTAAGGAGACTGTGCTCTCTTCCGAAGAATTCGAAATCAGGGAGGATATATATCATAAGAGGCACTTTACCGTCGATATCCCATCCATGTATGGTAGCTATCACGAAATGAAATTCGATGCCCTGGGCCTCACCTTTCGTCTTGAAGCACTCGTGAACATCTTGTTCGAAAGGCTTGTAGACAAGATCGACCTGGAAGTCATTACAAGGGACACCTTCTCCCACATCCACGATTATCTGACCCTTTTCTATCAGGCCCTGAAACTGGACGGCATCCTTTCTGCGGAGATGGAGAGTCAACTGGACCTCCTTTCCCGGGCACTCGGGGTGATGGATTTCTCATTCACCCAATTTCTCGATATATTTCGAGGGCTGTCTCAAGCCGTCAGGAACATGGTAAATGATTACTACAACAACATCCATGAACCGAATCTCATCAAGATACTCCAGCAGCTCCCTGCCGATGCCCTACTTCCCAAGTACAGCCCGCAAGAAGCGGACATGGAACAGGACAAGCTTATCCACAGGGTAACGGAAGTCTTTCTGAGGGAGAGGATCTCATCGGCCCTGGGCCTTCAGCAACTTGACCTTTTCCTCAGTCGAATCATGAAAACGCTATTTCAACAAGCGGACAAACTCCCCCCCGACAGGCTGCAACAACTCTTAAACTACGACCCCAAAAAGGCCATTACGCCCATAAACCCCGTAAAGAAGCTGGTGTCAGGTGTGATCTATCTCGGCAACAAAGGGCTGAATCTCGTCAGGTTGAGTCGATATGGTTTCCCCGTGCCTCCGGGATTTATCATCACCACTGAGATCTTCAGAAGACGTGAGGTCATCGATTCATACGCACCGGCAGAAAAGAACCTAAGAGTTCAATTGGCCCGGGAGATATCAAATCTTGAGGGGTTGACGGGCAAATCATTTGGTGACCCTAAGAACCCTTTTCTTCTGTCCGTCAGAAGCGGCGCTCCAATATCCCAACCCGGAATGATGGATACATTCCTTGACGTGGGAGTCAATGAGGATATCGTTCAAGGAATCATCAAGCTCACAGGACAGGAATGGTTTGCGTGGGATTGCTACAGGCGGTTCCTTCAGTCCTACGGGATGGTCTTTGGGCTCACCCGAAATGATTTTGATGACATTATTGCTCAGTTCAAAGTGGAACTGAGCATCCCCTATAAAAGGGACTTTACCGGTCATCAGATGAAAAAAGTGGCCCTTGCCTATAAGAGTTTTATCCTCGACAACGCCATTGAAATCGAGGAGTCCCCCTTCGAACAGCTCTATCTCTGCATAAGAAAAGTGTTTGCCTCGTGGAACACATCTAAGGCAAAGACCTATCGGAAAATCATGAGTATCTCTGATGACTGGGGAACGGCCGTGACGGTACAGACCATGGTCTTCGGCAATCTATCCCAACAATCAGGTGCAGGCGTAGTCTTTACACATAGCCCACGATGGTCAGGAGACATGGTCAATCTGTGGGGAGATTTCACACTGGGAAATCAAGGTGAAGACGTGGTATCGGGTCTGGTGAGTACTCTTCCCATCTCTAAGAAACAGGCCGAGGCCGAAAACAGGGCAAGTGACATCACGCTGGAGATACATTTCCCGGAGATCTATCATACCATGAGGGAATTGGCCAAGAACCTCATCTACAACAGGAAATGGGGGCCCCAAGAGATGGAGTTCACTTTTGAATCAATCCAGGAAAAGGACCTCTATTTTCTCCAGACCAGGGATATGGCCATTCGGGAGAGAAAAAAGGTCTTGTCTTTTGTAACCACTCCGGAAACGGAGTCTGCGAGACTGGGGCATGGAATCGGCGTAAGTGGTGGCGCCATGACGGGAAGGGTGATCTTTAATCTCACCGAACTCGAAAAATGGAGAGAAAAAGAACCTGAGACGTCTCTAATCCTTGTAAGAGGAGATACGGTTCCGGACGATATAAAAGAGATCTACGGGGCGGACGGGTTGCTGACAGCCAGGGGCGGCTCCACCTCCCACGCGGCCATTGTCGCCCACAGACTGGGCAAGACGTGTGTGGTGGGATATTCGAACCTTGTCTGCCTGGAAAAGGACAGCAGCTGTTCGTTGGATGACATTCACCTTTTTTCAGGGGACTGGGTGAGTATAGATGGGAGAGAAGGGTCGGTCTATTCCGGAAAAATAGAGATCGAAGAAGTAGCGAGGAGGTAATCATCATGGGAAAGATGCCTGAGTATGGAAAAGGAAATGGAGTCTCCCTCGGTATTAACGGTTTGGGAAGAATCGGCAAGTTGACCCTTTGGCATCACGCGGGACGCAAATACTTCAGTGAAATCGTTGTCAATATGGGAAGAAGAGTGGGCTCTTCCATCGCTGATCTGGCCCATTACATAGAGAGAGATTCCACCTACGGCTCCCTCCATGCCTATCTATATGGCCACAGGTCGAAGCGTGTCATCACGGACCTGAATGATGAGAATGGAACCATGAAAATAGATGGGGTTCCTGTCAGGGTCCTCCGGGATTCAAGAAATCCGCGGGATATTGCCTGGGATACACACGATATAAAGCTTGTTGTTGATACGACCGGTCAGTTCCTTGATCCCACGCTACCTCCGGATCAAGTCAGCGGGTCCATTAGAGGCCATTTCGATGCCGGCGCCCAAAAGGTTATTGTTTCCGCACCGTTCAAGATAAAAGACAAGGGCAAATCCATGCCCGAGGATGCCGTCACCACGGTCATGGGAATCAATGACAATGACTACAATCCCCGCAGCCATCATGTGATTTCCAATGCATCCTGCACCACCACATGCCTTGCCCATATGATGAAACCCCTCATCGATTCCTTCGGGCCCAAGAAAATTTTGACAGCGTCCATGGCCACGGTCCACGCAGCCACCGGATCACAGCAGGTTCTGGATCGGCCCGCAGAATCGGGGGCCATTGATCTACGAAAAAACAGAAGCATCCTGAACAATATCATCCTTACCACAACAGGTGCGGCCAACACCCTCGCCCTTGTCATACCCGAGATGAAACAGATCGGGTTTATCGCTGAATCCGTGAGGATTCCCACCACCACCGGCTCCCTCATTATCCTGGTAGTCAATCTGCAGGAGGAGTCTTCAGGTGGCTCTATTCGAAGGGACACCATCAACAAGATCTATGAAGAGGCATCAAGGAATGATCCGAACGGCTATCTACAATATACGGTAGAGCAGAATGTCTCTGAAGATATTATCGGGGTCCCCAGGGCCGCCGCGATAATAGAGGGGCATGAGACCCATACCAGGACGGCAGATGTCTCCATCGACCTGCAGAAGGTGGAAGGGATCAGAAAGGAACTTCTTGGGAGGGATGACCTGGCACTGGTAAAGATCTCCATTACACAGGCCGTAATCTACGGTTGGTATGACAATGAACTGGGAGGTTATGTCAATATGCTCGGTGATCGCACGGTGTCTATCGCGGAGAATTTGTGATAGATAGAGGTCTAGATATGATGGGATGGTATCATATGATAGGCAGAATAGTGTGCATGGTCATTGTCTTCACTTTTGTGTCTGCCGCGACGGGCCGGGCCGGTGACCAGACTTTTGTGAATAGCAGGGAAGTCGTATCCAAGCAAAGTGACGGAAAAACCGTGGCTGCGTTTCCGGATGTCGCAAAAACACCGGAATCCCCTTCCGGTCCTGTACCCATCCCCTACCCCAATATGGGCCGGAGTACCGATACGGCCAAAGGCTCAAAAAAGGTCAAGGTTGACGGCAATCCCATCATGATGAAGAAAAGCAGCTTTGGGAGATCCAGCGGTGATGAGCCGGGCGGTTCTGAACCTTCAACAGGCACGAAGAAGCTCGAGTCGCCGCCCAAGCAGGTCGGCTTGAAGAACGAACAAGATCTCAAAAAGGAATCAGAGCAGAATCAGCGTCCGTAGTTTCGGGTCCCGATTGAGTTTGCCTATCCTTTCCACCCTCCGTAGCATTGCTACTGCGGAGGACGGGCAGTCTTTTCACCCTCCGCAGTCTTCTACCTTTCCTGCCCTTCAGCCCTCGTCCCTCGCCTGTCGAAGCAAAGCCTAGATCCCGCCCATTGGAGGCGGGGCCCTGCCATAGGCCATGAGTCCAGGCCGAATGGAGCTTGTCGAAGGGTCTTCTACCTGCCCCAAGGCATAGAATGGACCCATTCGTCTTATTTATGCTTTTATATCAAGCGGTTGTCTTATACGCCCCCATTTCACCATCGTAGCCATTAAGGACCTTTATGTGCGGATATGCACCTTTTACGTCCTATAAACGTGCATAAAATCACATTTATCGCCCGAAAGCCCCTGACAATGGGTATCTAAATGTCTATGGGTTGTCATTTTTGGGCTATGACTATAAATCAAGATGATGTGTTGAAATATGGAAGGACGTACCCTTCAATTCCACTACTCTTCTTTTACAGCCGTCAGCCTGTTCCAACCGTCCATAGGTCTGTTGGACACGATTTGGTAGCCCAGCGACTCGACTAACTGAGTTACATCTTCACTGATCTGTCCAGTCTTAACCTCTATGGCCAGTTCGGGCCCATCAAGTATCTCAATGATGTGTTTTGTATGTACGGTGACAAACTTGCTGTTATTGATTTCCCTAAGTTTGAGTTCCACAGATTCCATGATTAACATTTCCTTTCTAATGTGCTAGTGGTCAATGAGAGTGGTGACAATAAATCCACTACAACTGTTTGAAAATATATGAGAGTCTCGCCTGTGTGTCAAGAAGAACAACTATCCCTGATCCACCATCAAGCTGTCATCTGCTGTGTTGCCTTTCCATCCTCCGCAGTCCTGCTTGAGCGGGACGGAAAACGGGCAGCCTTCACCCTGTCCTGAGCTTGTCGAAGAGTCTTCTACCTTTCCCAAAACCTCCAAGCAAAAAAAGCTTGCAATTTTACCCAGAAAGGGTAAAATTGAGACTCAATATTCACCTCAAGGATTAATTCTGCGACTTTTGCCGGGGGCAATGATGGACGAATTCACTGAAAGGTTCTTTAGTGCGCCTGCTGATAGCTTCTTTATCTTCGGCCCAAGGGGTACAGGCAAATCGACCTGGCTTAAAAAGACTTTTCCAGATGCCTACACGGTCGACCTTCTGGACGACAGAACGTTTAGAGAGCATCTCGCGCACCCGGAGCGGATTAAACAAATCGTCGAAGGGAATCCGCAGACAAGACGCTATATTATTGATGAAATACAAAAGGCCCCGGCCATACTGGACAGCATTCACGGTTTGATCGAGAAATACAAGACCCATCAATTTATCATGACCGGTTCCAGCGCCAGAAAACTGCGCCGTGGAGGAGTGAATCTGTTGGCGGGTCGTGCCCTTTTAACCCATTTCCATCCATTTATGGCCGCGGAGTTGGGCTCAGACTTTTCACTCGATGTGGCTTTCACCAATGGCCTGATCCCTCTAGTGCTATCGGCGAATGAACCCGGTAAGGCATTGGACGCCTATATTGCCCTCTACCTCAAAGAAGAGGTCAAAGAGGAGGGGTTAGTAAGGGAAATCGGCGCATTTGCCCGCTTTCTGGAAGCCATCAGCTTTTCTCACGGAAGCATTTTGAATCTCAGCAATATTGCCAGGGAATGCCACGTTTCCCGAAAAGTCGTCGAGAACTATGTGTCGATTATTGAAGATCTTTTGCTGGGATATAAGCTCCCTGTCTTTACCAAAAGGGCGAGACGAGCAATGACCGCACAGCCGAAATTCTATTTGTTTGACGCAGGTGTTTACACCCATTTACGCCCCAAGGGCCCTCTTGACAGTCCTGATAAAATAGGGGGAACGGCGTTGGAAGGCCTGGTCCTGCAGCATCTCAAGGCCTGGTGCGATTACTCGGAGGATCAAGTGGACTGCTATTTCTGGCGATCCCGCGGTGGCTCGGAGGTAGATTTCATATTGTATGGTGAACATCACTTCCACGCGATCGAAGTCAAGAATGCGAAGCAAATTCATCCCAAGAGTCTGAGATCCCTTAAGGCGTTTCAGAGCGACTATCCGGAAGCCAGTGCGATCTTTTTATATCGAGGGACAGAAAGACGGATGGTTGATGGAATTCCCTGTTGGCCGGTTGACGATTTTCTCCGACAACTTATTCCCAACCACTGGCCGTAGCCCGGAAAGATCATGTACAGCAGATGATGGTGCATCGGCAGTCACACCAGAGATGCGGCGGAGAAGCCTTCTTCCCCTCCGATTACTCGATCACCGGAAGGACACCTTTCCTTGACATCCATTCTGTATTCTCCTAACATTTCATTCTTAATAAAGCAATTTTCTGCTATCGATAAACCATGGAGGTAAATGAAAATGGCTCTACCCAAGCATTTTTTTTTATTCGGTCTTCTCATCTCTCTCTTCCTCTTCTCTTTGGCGTGCGGTCCCAAGGCCATACGAGGGGGGCCGGGGACGAACAATACAAAATTGGACGAAAAAGCGCTCAGCATTAAGCTCGACCGCTTGGACATTCAGTATCTCGTAGATCAGAACATAACTGCGCTGTTAGACTCGGCCTTCTGGAAACGGGAGATCGATCCCCCCACAGGAGGCAGCCTACCCATTGTCACGATCTTTCCCATAGAAAACAATACGGCCGAACATCTGAATGATGAGATGGGTATCCTGCTCTCTTCAATTGAAACCAGTCTCGTCAATAGCGGACTGGTGAACGTGGTGAGCCGGGAACGACAGAATCAGATGATTTCCGAGTTGGGGATGCAACGAGGGGCCATCATGGACCCCGCCTCTGCAGGGCGACTGGGCAAGCAACTCGGTGCGAAATACTACTTTACCGGCAAACTGGGTGCGGTGGCGGAACGCCAAAATAAGGTGCGTCGCATGCAGTACAATCTCTTTATCCAGGTCCTGGACATCGAAACCAGCATGGTGAAGTTTCAGCACGAGGCGGTGCGTAGCAAAGCATTGACGCGATAAGAACTTCAATCGTCTTGCATTAAGCCACCAGCTCTGCCGGTGGTGCACTGACTCGCAAGGAGCACAATCTATGAAACCTCACTTGACAAAGGCCTTGTTGCCTGTGGGCAGAGTCCTGCTATGGATACTGCTTGTCCTCTCCACCGGCTGCGCGACATACTCGGATCGTACGCAGCACATGCGCGATCGAGTAGCCGCAGGAAAATACGAAGACGGGCTGGATGATCTTAACCGCTTGCTGGATGTAAAACGCGCAGATGAGCTACCCTCGCGCTGGGAACCCAATGATGCCCTGATGCTGCTGGAACGCGCCTCGGTGCTCCAAGCCCAGGGGCGCCACGAAGAGAGTGCGAGAAACCTGCAGGCCGCTGACGATCATCTCGAGATGCTCGACATCGCCAATGATGCCGTCGGCGCCATCGGGAAATACGTCTACAGCGATAGCGCGACAAAGTACAAGGCAACCCCCACCGAGAAGCTTGCGGTCAATGAACTCAACATGATGAACTACCTGGCACAAGGAAATACGCAGGCCGCGCAAGTGGAAGCACGGCGTTTTAGCCTCATGCGCACCTATCTGAACGATTTGGATAAGGAGCATGCACATGGGGTTGCCGGATCCTATCTGGCCGGTTTTCTTTTCGAACAACTCGGCGAGTTTGATCGTGCATTGCGCTACTACGACGAAGCGCTTCAAAATCGCGACTTTGTTACGCTCCAAGAGCCGATAAGGCAGCTCGCTGCAAGGAGTAATTTTCGTGGAAAAGCCCTGGATGTCCTCATCAAAAACCTCCCGCCGGAGGTAGAAGGGGCTAATCCGGCTAAAGAGGGAACGGGTGAGATTATTACAATTGTATGCGTTGGTCGCGTCCCCCACAAGATCCCCTACCGCGTACCCATCGGCGCGGTCATTGGACTCTACGGCACCTTTATTACCGGTGACCCCAAAGTACTGTCGCGAAGTGTCTTCAAAACAGTGGCTTTTCCAAAGCTGGTAAAACCCGAAGATCTCTTTATCACAGGGGCAGTGGAAATCGATGGGCGGGTCGTTCACAGTGAGCTTATGAGCGATCTATCGAAGGAAATCGAGAATGAATATGAAAAACTCAAGCCCAAGATTATCGGCGCCGCACTAAGCCGAATGATCGCCCGCGCCGCCGGAGCAGAGGTGGTTCGGCACCAAGGCCAACAGGAATCTAACGTACTCGGCGAAGCCATTGCATTAGCGGTGGAAGGCCTCCTGGTTGCCGCGGATAAACCGGATACGCGCTCCTGGACACTCCTCCCGGGATACATGTATGTGGCGCGCGAACGCGTGGCGGCAGGCCCACATACAGTGGAGATCGGTCTAAAGGGAAATGCGTACGAAACCCGAAAGATGGATGTCCAAGTCCCGGAAAGCGGTTTCGCCGCCGTTGTGGTGACAACGCTGCGGTGAAAAGAAAGGACCATAAGGGGACAGGCAAATAATACTTCTCGACCGGGCGAAAAAAAGAGGAGGAAATGCCATACTCCCCTTCCCTGTGTGAACAAGACAATACTGATATGCAATCAGGTACTATTAAAGGCTTTGGAATATCACCTCAGCTATCTCGGTGTTGTCGATATATGATCTGCGTTCATCCCATTAGGATGGGCTATTATTGGACCTTAAGATGATTGAGTAAAAACTCATGCTCTTCGCCAGCAGCTCTAACAACTACCTTGACTTGATGAGGTTGAGAGGGATCAGGTATATTTTCCATAGTAACGTGGCCGCTACACTCCTCGCGTGGTGAAACTGTTGTCTTTTTAAGCATGGTGGCATCGAGGGCTCTTATTGCTTGTTTTTTTTCCCTTTTAGCAGCCGCAACATTACTTTGATATTCCTTCTCAACGCGATATGCGAGATCTGCTGAATCTCCGGAACCCTCCCTTCGCTTATCATTCTCTATTTTCAATCTATTAAGTGCCTTCTTTTCCCGCTTTTCTATTTCTTCTACCAACTCATCATATGGGATTATTCCATGGGGATTACCATCTACAAAGACCTGAATATCTTCAGTTGAGAAATTGAATGCTTCTTCGCCGCCATACACGCTAACCGCAATCGTTGGACGATCTTTCGATGTGTATGTGCCTACTGCTGGCTGAACGGTTACTCTTACCTTTTTTTGTGAA
>CAZCCX010000065.1:0-10366 GCA_964497115.1 uncultured Desulfobacteraceae bacterium | reverse complement strand
TATAGCTCGCTTAGAAGGAACGGCCTCTTAAACCCTCAAAGTTCAGATCACCGCCGCTGGCCCCTATAGATATCGTCTTGAGGGAATAGTCCGTGCCTCATTGCACATCAGAATACTCGGGAATTCTATCAAGAACTCTGAATATCAGTCCAAGAAATTGTGATACGAGGCACTAGTATCTTGTCCCAGAAGTAACTCACATAATGACGTCTCCGCCACAAACCCGTGAGGGTGCAAGGGGGTCTCTGTTATGCGGCCTGGAATCTATTCAGGATAATGAGAGTTATTTCTGGGACACGACACTAAAGATGCCATTAAAGAGCACGCGAGAATTGCTTTCTTGTGGATTATCAACTACTTAATGCAGACCTTTCTAACCTGAATGAGATCTGTGCTGCCAAGGAAGATTTTCCTAATCCCGTCCTGCATAAGGCTGCTCATGCCGTCTTTAACGCCCTGCGCCCTTATCTCCTCCATCTTCGCCCGGGCCTGAATCAGTGCCTTTAGATCATCCGTTCCCACCAGAAGTTCATACAGACCGGCGCGCCCCCTGTAGCCCGTGTTCCCACAATTGGAGCATCCCTTGGGCCTGTAAAGGGATAAATCATCATTATAGGGAAAACCAAGGGCGTCAAAATCACCCTCATAGGCCCTTGCAAGGGCATCATACTCTTCCCTGGTGGGATGGTACTCCTCCTTACAATCCTTACAGAGGGTCCTTCCCAGTCTCTGGGCCAAGACGCATAACAAGGCATCTGCGAAATTAAAAGGATCCATGCCCATGTCCAAAAGCCGGGTGATGGTTTCAGGTGCACTGTTTGTATGGAGTGTACTGAGGACCAAATGTCCGGTCAAGGAGGCCTCTATTCCGGTGGATACGGTTTCGTGATCGCGCATCTCACCCACCATGATAACGTCGGGGTCTGCCCTCAAAAATGCCCTCATGGCGGTGGCAAAGTCAAATCCGATCTTGGGCTGGACCTGCACTTGACGAAGCCCTTCCTGGGTGATCTCGACAGGGTCCTCAGCGGTCCATATCTTTGTCTCCGGCTTGTTGATATATCGCAAGGCAGCGTGCAATGTGGTGGTCTTGCCGCTTCCGGTGGGACCCACCACCAGCGCGATCCCGTATGGTTTGGTGATCTCGCGGGTTAGATTCTCAAAGACCCCGTCACTCATACCCATATCATCAAGTGGCATGGGCTCACCGGCATGCAAAAGACGCAAGACCACGTCCTCGTTTCCCCCGGCAGTGGGAAGGGTCGCAGCGCGGAGCTCAATATCGAGGGGGGCGAATCTTTTGAACTTGATCTTTCCATCCTGTGGAAAACGCCTCTCAGCAATATCCAAATCGGCCATGATCTTGAGTCGTGATACGGCGGCCCGTTTGTAGGTGTATGGAATCGTCTGATAAATCTGGCAGGCCCCATCTATCCTGAATCTGATCACGACATTCGCCTTACCCGGCCTGGGCTCAATATGGATATCAGAGACCCCTCGGTGATAGGCATCTACGATCATCTTATTGACAAGTTGGACAATGGCAGAGTCTTCCTCACTGACTCTCTCCATTTCCTCTTCATCTTCATCTTCCTCTACCCCTAACTGTCCGAGGATATCTTCAATACTCTCGGAGGCCGACATCAGATCCTTCCGCTCGATATCGAAAAACAGGTTGATCATATTGAAGATGTCTTCTTTCAGGGAAACGCAATATTCGAATTCATTTCCCGGCATCATGGCCTTGATCACGTCCCTTGCAGAGAGATGATCGGGGTTTTCCATGACGACCACGACCTTGTCGCCTGACTGGGAGATAGGAACAAAGACATTCCTTTTGAGAAAGTTGACCTTCAGACCTTTCAGTAGTTCTCCGGGGATCATCATCCTTTCGTCAAAAGCAACAAACCGGGTATTGTGAAAATGGGATAGAGATTTGCCAATGTCATCCTTTGACACGTGGAAATCGGCCATAAGGACCGTTTCCACCGACTTCTTGACCTTTCTTGCCGCGGCTATGGCTTGCTGTAGGTCTTTTTTGGCAATGATATTGTTGGATATGAGGTAATCGAATTTAGTGGGTTTGGCCTTTTTGGCAAGTTTCTGATTGTTAAAAAAGGCGACACCCAAGACCTTGGTGATTTCAAGGACAGCGGATTCATCCTCAGGGGTGAAATGATCTCCACTTTTCTTGTTGACGAGTTGAATGACGCCAAGGAGATACGAAGTAAACGTAATCGGTGCCACAAGAACCTGTTTCGTGGCATAGCCCGATTTCATGTCCCAGCTCTTATCAAAACGCAGGTCTTCGTCTATTCTCTTGAGCTCGTTCTCATCATAGGCATTGACGACATTGGTCACTTTGCCGGAGGTGGCGCCGTAGCCTGCAATACTCTCGTTGTTGAGAGGCACACGGATCTCATTGACCTCGTTACCTGTCTTGACCTTGGATACAATCTGCCTGTTGGCACCATCCACCACATAGATCGTCACCCTATCGGCGTCAAAGACTTCCAAGATCTCATCTTGCACGTTAATGATGATATCATCAGTGTCCTTGGCCGAATGGATCCGATTGGTTAAGGCGTTGAGCCTTTTTTGGAATTGCAGTTCTTCTTCAAGCGATCTTTCTTTGGATATGAACTGATCTGATTTTTCTGCGATAGCACCCATAGGCCTCTATTCTGATCCCCACCCAAATAAATGTAACTCCTGTATATTATAAAGGATTTCCAGAAAGATGCAATATATTTATTTGCCAAAAAGAACAGGATCAACTATGATCTTTGCGGCCAACAAGGTTGCATCCTGTCGTTTGATTCAGGTTTTGGACGATGCGTTGGAAAAAAGGAAAAAACCCGTGAATCTAGGGGCATATGATAGGCCTTAGGAAGCTGTCTTCGGTTCTGGGTTCAATAACTTAGAAAGGGGCAAACAGCCAATATCGAAAAGAAAGGAGTATGTTGTATTGTTAGTTGACACCCACTTGCATTTGGATATGAAACCGTTTGATCAGGACAGGCAACAGGTGTTGGAAAGGGCTCTGGAATGCGGTATAGGCTATATGATTACAATAGGGATTGACATTCCCAGCTCCGTAAAAGCCCTCCAATTGGCCCGTCAATATGACTTTGTTTATTCATCCATTGGTTACCACCCTCATCATGCCAGTGATATGGAAACACAAGCCCTAAAAGAATTGAGCCGTCTCGTCTCTGAGCCAAAGATTGTCGCATGGGGAGAAATCGGGCTCGACTTTTTTCACCGCCATTCCCCTCCTGAGACGCAAAAGAAGGTGTTCAGACAGCAACTGGAAATGGCCGTGGATTTTGATTTGCCAGTGATCATCCATGTCCGGGATGCCCACGAAGAAATGCTTGAAATCCTGAAAAAAACAGGAAAAAGGAGACATAAAGGAGTGATTCACTGTTTCTCAGGAGATTATGCTCTTGCCATGGTACTTATTGAAATGGGCTACTATATCTCTATTCCAGGGATAGTGACCTACAAGAATGCCTTCCAGATACAGGATGTGGCAACCAGGATCCCCCTTGAGCACTTGCTCTTGGAGACCGATGCGCCTTATCTTGCACCAGTTCCCAAACGAGGGAAGCGCAATGAACCCAGTTTTGTGACCTATACAGCCAAGAAGGTCGCCCAGTTGAGAGACATCACGTTTCAAGAGGTATGCCGCCAAACCACTGACAATGCGAAGACGCTCTTCAGTCTTCCGGACAGCTTATGAACTTCCAGCCTATCAGCACAGACTACCCTCTGATACTGGCCTCTGAATCTCCCAGAAAAAAGAGCTTGCTCCGGCAGGTAGATCTGCCCTTCCATGCTGTGCCCAGCCATGTGGAGGAGAATCAGGTCACGGGTAACCCTTCAGTTAAGGCCTCTTGGCTCGCAGAAAAAAAGGCCAGGGCCGTTCATCCAGAATTCAACAACAGCTGGATACTGGGGGCCGACACAATCGTGGTGATTGGAGAAGAAACACTTGGAAAACCACACGATCATCATGATGCAGAATCTATGCTCTATCTTCTGAGAGGGAAAGAGCATGAGGTTATTACGGGATTCTGTCTCTTGAATCCCAAAGGTGATGTCGCACAGACAAAAGCAATCACAACCCTTGTCAGAATGAAATGGTTGGCAGCGGATGAAATCAAGGCCTATATAGCCACAGGGGAACCCTTTGGCAAGGCGGGCAGCTATGCCATCCAGGGCATAGGCGCCTTTATGGTGGAATCCATTTCCGGGTCTTACACGAATGTGGTAGGTCTGCCTGTCTGCGCCGTTATCAAATCTCTACTCGCCGCCAGTGCCCTGAAAGAATTCCCGATGCCGTTCTGATCATCCGATTATTTAATCTGCGCATCGCCGAACCGGAGAAGCGAACAAAGGTTGCAGACCTTATGCCTCTTTTGCAGAGTTCCTCTGGCGGACAATCTCAGAAAGGGTAACCCCTGCAGCCACAGACACATTCAACGCTTCCACATGTCCGGATGAGGGGATACTGACCATTTGATGACACCGCTTCTTGATCGAAGGACTCAAGCCCCGCTCCTCACTTCCCAGGACTAAGACTACGTTCCTGTTCCAGTCGAACTGGAATATGGTTTCCGAGATCTCACCGGCAGTGCCGATGATCCAGAACCCTTTGCTGTTCAAGGTATCCAGCGCCCTACCCAGGTTTACGACCCTGGCCACAGGCAAATGGACATATGCACCGGATGACCTCTTCCTCACTCTTTCCGTCACACCCGCAGAACGGTCTTTTGGGAGGACAAGGCCATGGGCCTTAAAAAATGCCGCCGTCCTGATCAGAGCGCCAAGATTTCCCTCATCCGTGATATGGTCTGCCGCGACAATTAAGGCCTGCTCAGAGGCCTGCAGAGACATATCTGCAAGCGTGTTCAGATCAACATATGAAAACCCATCTGTAAGGGCCACGATACCCTGATGGGCCATATTGGGCAGTAACTTGTCTAGGATTGGGGTTGTTTTGAATCGGGTGGGAATCCCTCTGTCCTTTGCCGTCCGAAGGATTTCTCTTGCTCTGGCAGATGTTTTACCTTCTGCGATCCACAACTCGTCTATTCCAATATGGCCTTTGCGCAAGGCCTCCCTCACAGCATGAAAACCGGGAATGAAATGAATGTGTCTTTTATCTTCGATTTCTGTTGTTGCCCTCCCGGCACAATCTCTCCCCTATTAAGCTGTTTCATTTGATCTTTCAGAGAGAAAATTGATAATGTCTCTCCTGCTGATAATGCCAGTCAGTTTCCCGTCTGACAAGATTGGGACCCTTCTAAAATTATCTTCCACCAAGGTCCTGAATATGGTCATCAAATCCTCATCTTCTTCAAAAGAGACAATGTCAGCCGTCATCAGATCTCCAGCTGTTTTGGATTTAACATCTTTTCCATACAACAATACTTCCAATATGTCCTTTTCCGTCACGACACCCAACAGAGCCATATCTTCTGAAACCACGGGTAGGCCCGTCACTTGATTCTCAGAGAGGAGTTTCATGACATGTCTTATGTTCGCATCTTTCGTTACGGTCATTATCTTTTTGCTCATAATATCCTTCGCACGGATCATACCTCTTCTCCTCTAACCTGCACACCAACATCATCGATAGAACCCAGGTGCAGACCAATCAAATTAACAATTTGATTATACTAACAAAATAAATGACTGTCAATCCCCCTAATCCCATCCGAATTTCAGACATTCAGTAATAAAACCGCCGTCCCGGAGGGCTAGGTGCTTAAGGGGTTCGGAAGGCGCCGGATGTATCTTTTATTCCAGGTAGAGCCAAATGACTCTGTCCGCACCTATAGAACCTTCCCGCCGCCCCGATAAACCGGGATCTACGACAAGTGGATGGGGTATTCAAAAGCCCTAATGAATCAGCAGTTGTCCGATACTTCATTGGAATCTGAGGTTCGGTTGAGAAGAAGGGGTCCTTTTCGCTCACATGTAGGGGAGAGTAAAAGGGGGATGGATCATCTCCCAGTCATTTGGGAGAAAGGGGCATATCAAAGATCTTTTCTACCGTGGGAAGCCGTCTGGATTTTCGGGCTCTATCAGAAAGAATGATACATGTTAATTCCTCTACAGCTCTATCGATTTCCTCATTAAAAACAATATAATCATAGCCCACACACCGCTCGATCTCTCTGATAGCCTTCTCAAACCTGGCCCGTATTGCCTCTTCGGCATCCGTCCCCCTACCCCTCAACCGTTCATCGAGGATCTCAAGTGATGGGGGCAGAATATAGATCAGAGTACTCTCTTCGAAATGTTTTTTTATGTTTGCGGCCCCTTGGCTATCCATGTCCAACACCACATCCAACCCCTGGGACCGCAGGTTCCGAAGAACGCCCAAGGAGGTGCCGTACAGGGCATCATAGACCTCTGCCCACTCCACAAAGGCCTTCTCTTGAATCATCTTCTCGAAAGTCTCTCTGTCCACGAAGTGATAATTGACGCCATCCACTTCCTTTTCCCTGGGCCTTCGACTGGTATAAGAGATAGAATAGGCCAGGTCTTTGACCCCATTTCTTAGCTGCTGGACAATGGTGGATTTTCCCACACCGGATGGCCCTGAGATGACATAAAGCTGCCCAGACATGGCTACTCTTCCAAATCCTCTTTGGCCAGGCTCCCGCTTGGGCTAAATCTCTGAGCCAGGGTCTCCGCTTGGATGGCTGACAGAACAACGTGATTGCTGTCCGTAATAACAACGGCTCTTGTTCTTCTTCCCTGTGTTGCATCAATCAGCCTCTTTTCCTCACGTGCTTCATAACGCAGGCGTTTGATCGGTGCGGCATTGGGCGAGATAATGGCGACGACTCGCCTGGATACCACCGAATTTCCAAAACCGATGCTGATAAGATTCTGACTCATAGGCTCCTCCTTCTATTCCACATTCTGGATCTGCTCTCTTAACTTCTCCAATTCTGCCTTGATCTCGACTACTTTGGATGAGATGGACGAATCCGTGGCCTTGCTGCCAATTGCGTTGACCTCCCTGTTAATTTCCTGAATCAGAAAATCCAATCTCCTCCCGATGGAATCATCCTTGGACATAAAGTCTCGAAATTGTTTGAGATGGCTTCTGAAACGTACGATCTCCTCACTGATGTCGCAACGGTCTGCAAAGATGGCCACCTCCTGAATCAGCCGAGTCTCATCCAATACCATTCCTCCTGATATCCTTTGAATCTTGTCTTCCAGTCGCTTTTTGTACTCATCGACTATCTTAGGGGCATTCTCCTCAATATCATTGAGGTATTCCTCAATGATATTGAGCCTCTTCAAGAAATCTTCTTCAATGGCTTTGCCTTCCACCATCCTCATCTTATCCAGTGATTCCACGGCAAGGCCCAGCACCTCCTGAAGTCCTGGCCGCACATCATCAATCTCCACGTCCGGGGTCTTGAAGATGATGATATCTTTCATCTGACAAAGGGAATAGGGACTGACCTTCTCATCCAACCCAAACTCTTCATCAAGTTCTCTGAATATCCGAAAATAGGACTTGACCAGGGGAGCGTTGAGTTCCAGTTGATATTCCCCCTCACCGTAGTTTGTTCCCATCTGAATAGATACTTCGACTCGTCCCCGTCTTACTCTCGAAGAGACTTGTGATCTTATCTCGTCCTCGAGGGCTTGGAGAGTCCTGGGCATCCGCAGAATAATATCCCGGAAGCGGTTGTTTAAGGATTTAAGTTCGACTGTGAAGACCGATGCCCCCTGATTATACTCACCACGCCCGTAGGCCGTCATGCTCTTGATCAATGTTTATGTCCCCTTTTGAATGACCCCGCTTAGTTGCCGTTTGTATCTCTCCCGCACATCGTTGAACAGGCTGATGATCTCAGGACTTGCGTAATCTTTGAACGTCCACTCAAGGGGTCTAAAACTCGCTCTGTTGAAAATGAGAGTCAGATCGGCAAAGATCCCCTTCGACAAATAGATGCGATGAGTATAATTTTTCCCCGTGACCAGAATGAGCCTTTCCAAAGAAATATACCCTGGATCGATATTGATCTTTCTGTTGCCGTCTTCAAGATACTCATCTTCTATTCTATTTGTTTCTAATTTGACCTCAACCACATCCTGCGGTCTAATCAATTCTTTGAAAGAGACAAAGCGGCGGTGTAACGGCCATCCCATTTCTTTGGCATAATATTGGGTCCGGTCAAAAAAGAGCTCCGGAGATGTCCAGTCTACAGACCCGAACCGGTGTTCCAGCACGCGAATGATTTCATCGATAAATGCCTTGTCGGAGGAAAACAGGCTTGAAATCAATTTCACGTCATCTGCCCTGGATGGTTCGCTCATCTTTCACCTTTCTCTCCACGTGTTAATTTACACTATCGTTGCATAAAAAACATGTTACGTTTTCCTAAATCCGGCTGCTAATCGCCTTCTTCAGGTCCTCTACCCCAACGGTTGAAGTCCCCACCTCCCCGACCACGATACCGGCCGCAAAATTGGCGATCATGGCAGCGGATTTCAGATCCATGCCCGATGCCAACCCAAGACACAGAGCACTGATAACCGTATCTCCCGCTCCGGTGACGTCAAAAACCTTTCTGGCCACCGTGGGAATATGGCTGATTTCTCCGTTCCTTTCAAAAAGGGTCATGCCATCTTTGCCCTGGGTGATCAGAACACTACGGCAATTGAGTTCATTGAGCATGTGCCTCCCTGCCTGTACAAGACTTTCTTCATCCACAATCTCCATTCGGGAAAAAGCCGCCGCCTCGTGATGGTTGGGTGTAATCACATCAACACCCTGGTAAAACTCAAAATTCCCTGTCTTTGGATCCACCGCGATAAGGGTCCTGGAATCTGAAAGGAATTTTCTCAGCCCTTCCATCAACTCGGCAGATATGACACCCTTGCCGTAATCGGTAACAATGATCGCCTCATAGCCCCCTTTTATCTCTCGAACAAAATCGAGAATCCGCTTTATGCTTTCATCCTCCAACCGTTTACGCTCCTCCCGATCAAAACGGACCACTTGCTGGTTGTGGGCCACCACCCTTGTCTTGATGCTTGTCAGTCTGCCGGGTTCTCTGATGATTCCATCGGTCCTCAGGCCCTGTTGCATCATTATGTCCACAATTTCCCGGCCTGTTTGATCATCACCTATCACGCCGCATAGAATCGGCGTGCCCCCAAGAGAAGCGATATTGTTGACAACATTGGCGGCCCCACCCAACATTTTTGTCTCCTGTTTGATCTCTACGACGGGAACGGGGGCCTCTGGAGATATGCGGGAGACATCTCCCCAGACATATTCATCCATCAGAATATCACCCACGACAACGACCTTGGTGTCGGACAGGCCATCGACATATCTCCTTAGGGCGTCTCCATTGGAGTAAATATCAATTTCCCCTATCATCGCTCTCCCTTGCTCCTCCGGTCTCCGACGCTCATGAATCAGCAATGATTATATCACTTCAAAGTATGGATACGTCTAGCATTACGGCCCCATATTGTCCATATAAATCAATCATCTCGTCATGACATCCTCAATAGGTGCATTTTAACACATTATGGGCAAAGGCAACTGACTTTTAAAGCCGTGCATTGGCGTTGACTTTTTTGTTCTGCTCCTCTAAATATGACCATGGTCGTCTAAGCCACGCATTTTTCTTGCACGGGCCTTTATTGGCCGTCCGAATGGATGCGTCAGGCTATTGATGGTGTACGACCTCTATTGGGGAGGTAGAACCAGTGAAAATCATCATTGTAGGTGCCGGTGAGGTGGGGTATCACATTGCCCAGAAACTCTCCGAAGAAAACCAGGATGTCTTTCTCATCGACAAAGACCCGGGAAAAGTCAAGCGGATCACCGAGAATCTGGATATTCAGGCCGTTTCGGGATCCGGCACCAGCCCTCAGATGCTGAGGGACTCCGGCATTGTCGATGCAGAGCTGTTGGTCGCCGCTACAGACAGTGATGAGGTCAATCTGATCGCCTGTTCACTGGCACGTCACCTGAACCCTCATATCCTCAAAGTGGCCCGAATACGTAACCCTGAATATCTGGAAGAAAAGGAGCTTCTTTCCCAGGACCTCCTGGCTATCGATCACATTATTAATCCGGACTCCGTCATGGTTGAAACCATCTTGAGCCTGATGACGGTTCCTGAGGCATCCGATGTCATTGATTTTGCTGACGGAAGAGTCAAGTTGTTCGGGGTCACCATCGAACCTGATTCCCCCTTAGTAGGCCGTCGTCTTCTCTCCTTTAGGGGGACAGAAGGCAAACTCCTTGTGGGGGCCATTGTGCGTGGAGATCAAGTCATTATTCCCCGGGGTGAAGATACCCTTC
>CAZCCX010000064.1:3371-10404 GCA_964497115.1 uncultured Desulfobacteraceae bacterium | reverse complement strand
CAACCTTTCCCGGCCCCACGGCAATGACTTTCCCTTCCATCTGTTTTTCCTTTGCCGTGTCCGGAATCACGATGCCGCCGGAAGTCTTCTCTTCTCCTTCAATCCTGAGCACCAATACCCTGTCGTTCAATGGTCTTAGCTTCATTTCGATTAAAACCTCCCTTTGAGCATATTTTACAAGTTATGTGGCCTTTCTTTCGATTCCTCTTCTGAAGGAATCGTGTCACAAAGATGGCACACCATCTCTCTTACACAAAGTCAGAGCAAGAGACATGCCATAACTGTAACATGCTGATATGTTATGGGTTATTTTTTTTCGTACGAGATCGGCCGGAACTCGTGGTTCCGGCGGTGTCTGTTCGGCAACCCGAATGGTGTCTTCGGGCAAATAGGCCGAGCTTTAACCCGCTGAAATCATATCAAAACTGAGGCCAAGAACTCTCAGTTCCGATTTTATCGACATTGGAACTCGGAATTCCGAAATCCCTCGGACCCTCTTCCGTCTCCACCAGCCTTCGCCAAGGCTACGGCTGGCAGGCCAGTTAGTCGGATAGAAGGCACTCCAATTTAACACAAATCTGTTATTAAGAGCGAAGGCTGTCCGCCGAAGCTTTACGCGAAGGCGGGCTTTCTGTTTAACTTACCCGAATTCCGAAATCTTTCAAACGCTCTTCCTCCTCCGCCTCTATGAGAAATTTCCCGTCGTATCGTATTACCCGGGCCCTGGGTTTGATAAAGGATTGCCGCAATGAATAGGTGTAGGCCCCCTGATCCGGAACCACAAGGACATCGCCCACCCTGATGTCATCTCCGAAGACCGAATATCCCCAAATATCATAGGGCGTGCACAGAGACCCGAAAATCTTTGCCCTCCGCTCCATCAAAGAGGGTCTCGTCAGGTTGATCACAGGGATGAACTCCGACAAGGGGCGTTCCCAGCCCAAAAGATTGGTGCCCCCGTCGGTGATGACCGTATTTTCACCCTTTTTGTCCACCACCCTGAGCAGGATATGCATGGCCGAATGGGAGAGCCATCGCCCCGGTTCCATCCAGAGTTCCAAATCACATAATGGAGGCCCTTGCTGCGAATAGGCCCCGGCGATTTCTCGCGCAAAATCCTCGATCGAACAGGCCTTATGGTAATAATGTCTAGAATCAAACTCGAAGTCCGGATCCAAAACCTGAATAAACCTGCCCATGAGCGTGTTTTGCGCATTGAGCCATTCACCCTGCTCCGGCCAGAACCCGCCTCCGATGTCGAGAAATTTGAGTGATTTCCATAAACCCAGGAGGAGATTCCGATGCAGGTGGAGGCCGATGCGACGAATCATTTCAATCTGTGAGCCCGGGTCGAGATTCCAACTGCTGTGCGCCTGAATGCCGCACAAATCGAGTCCGTCGACCTCTCCGGAGCTCTTCAGGAACAGGCCCAGGTCTTTCAAGGGAATGCCGAATTTGCTCCAGCCCTCCTGGTGTTGCACACGGATGCCTGCCCTTAAAGGGATCTTTTGAATCGGTAGCCGTTTCAGAATTCTCGAAACCCTTTGCAGTTCCCCGAAACTATCCATGAGCAGGGTCACCCTTGAGCGATGTCCCACGACCAACTGGAGTTCTTCATCCGTCTTCCCGGGCCCGCTGAAGATGATCTCCTTGCAGTCCAGGGCCAGGGCCTTGGAAAGCTCCAGGCCGCTGGACACGTCAAGGCCGATACCCTCCGCCGCGACTCTTCTGCAGATCCCGTTAAAGGAGTTGCTTTTCATGGCGTAAAAGACTCGACATCGATCCAGGTTTCTCGAAAAGGCCTCAAGGAATTGCCTTGTTTTTTGGGTAAGAGAAGGCTCGTCAAAGAAATACTGAGGGGTAGAATACCTTGAGGCGCTGACCAGGAAAATCTCTCTCTTCTCCAGTATCTTCTTCAAATGCTGCGTCAGGATTCTCCTGGGCAGGAGCTTTTCCCGATCTCTCACGGCCCTGAACAATGCCCTGGTCAGTCTGGATGCATGGGAAATTCTTGAATTCTTCGGTTTTACAGGCATCATCGTCATGAAGAATATCCCTTAGACCTCTATCGCGACTTTTAAGAGTCTTTGAAGGGTCCGATAAACGGATACGAGATCCGAGAAAGGCTCCGCAGAAATAATGCAGTACCCGAGAAGCCTGTTGTCGTAGTCATGAGGGGGAAGAATGATCTGGTCTCCTGTTCTTTTCTTGAGCACCAGGGCCTTCAGCCAGGGCAGAGAAAGGATCTGGGAGGGATCCAGATAGGTAATGGTCCCTTCATCGGGGGCATAGAGGTGTATGCTTGCGAACGATTCAGAGGGTGCAGGCAAGGGACTGAAGGTATTCGATTTCCCGGAGACCATATCCAAGTGGATGCCGATGAGGTCGTAGCCTGTGGCTGTCTCCACAAGGTCGGGGATGGAGTCCCCTCCGGGCCGGAGTGTCATCTCAATAAGAACCACATGGCCGTCCCGCACGATGAAATCCGCCATAAAGTGTCCCCAGGTGAATCCGAGGACTCGGGCAGCCTTTTCCAGGACAGGAGAGAGTCCCTGCATCTGTTCTTTCTCCCCTTGAGTTAGGGGAAAGGTATATGCGAGGACCGATCCGAAGGTCTGACGGGGGGCCTTAACCTTTCCCGTCTCCCTGAGAACGACGGCATGGCCTTCATGAAGCAGGAAATCGCAGCTGAATTCAGGGCCGGGAATAAACTCTTCCACAATCCAAGATTCACAGGGATCCACAGGTTCCGCTTTATCGGTGCCCGGGATCGGGCTGAAAAGGGGGTTCGATCTTCTCAAGGGAAGTTGCTCTTCCATGATTCGGACCGCCCCCTTGACCTCTCCCTGGGTCTTGCAATGAAACAGGAGTTCGCTCCCGCTCCCCGAGACCGGTTTCAGTACGATATCCCTGTTAAGAAGATCGAAGGACTCCAACGATTCTTGCATGCTTGAAACAAGCGAGACGCGAGGGCAAGGGACTTGAGACTCCGCCCAGATCCTTCTTAACTCGAACTTGTTCCTTGTATGAATGATCCCCTCCATCGAAGGAAAAGCCAGCCCCAACTCGGAGGCCAGACGGCCCGCGACCATCAGGGATTCACAGTCGAAGCAGGCCATACCCTTGGGGGAGACGTTCTGGGTGATTATATACTGATGAACGGATCGGGCGGTTTTTTCAAAGTCTTCAAGCGGGACAAAGAGCAGAGCGGATCTGTTAACCTGTTGGAGCGACAGATCGCCTTGAAAACGCTCGTCAAGGACAAAGACGGCGACATTCGCATACTTTTTGTGGATCTTGACCACATAGTCCGGGGTGGTCCCGACGACAATCACGGGTTCACGCGACATAACAAGGTTTCCCGGTCTCTTCTGTCAAACGAATATTGAGGCCTCTTTCTGCCAGTCTGCAAAGATGGGCGGCGTCTGTTCCTGCCCCGGTTGATCCTCAACTCGCGATGAGGGGCCAACAAACCTGAAGAGGGGTTCAGGGTCCAGGTGCCAGAGTTTCTTCCAATGGAAATCGCCGCACAGGAAATCAACCTTTGAAATCCCTTGATTGCAGGCAAATTCAATATGGTGCATATTCATAGCCTTGGCAACGCCGAAGAATTCCCGGCGTATTCCTCCGAGGAATACCGTATAAGTTCCTCCCCAGAGGGCGCCGAGATCAACGGCTACGGTCTCGCCTTGAATTTCAAGGCTGACCATGCGGAGCGAACCTCTTCCATACAGAAAATGCATGATGTCTCTGAAGCCGTCTCTGAATCGATGATCATACAAATAGGAGTCCGGCCCGAAACACTTGACATTCATCTCCACAAGGAGATCAAAATCTTGCACTCTATTAATATGGAACGCGCCGCCGAGTTCAGTGAAAGACTTTATCTCCTTCATGATACCCTTGTATTTTTTGTTGGAAAACCTGTCGCGGTAGTGCGCCAAATCAGGCCCCAAATCGCAAGGGTAGAGAACGTATCCTGTTTCATCCATCGAAAGGCCGGGAAAGTCGCAGGCCTCCGGGACTTCCATATACCTCAGATAGGTCCTGCCCGGGCAGGAGGAAAGAAGCTCCGGAATAAGATCCGGTTCTCTCGCATACATGAAGGTGCGTTCAATCCAGGTTCTACCCTTCCAGATCTCTCCCGGGAAGAAGACGAACATGTCCAAGTCATCCACATAGGAGAGCGGCACCATCCCTGCGATCCCTTTTCGGTCTTCCAAGAGGAGGAAGCAAGGTCTGTGATTGAAGTATTGCTGAAAACAGAAACGGAACTCCCATAGATCGGAGACACCCTTGGGGTAGACAAGGAGATGCCACAGTTTTTCGCATTCTTTCAGTTCGGTAATATACGACTTTCGCATCGTTCGCTAACTACCCATGGCGGATTCACCTTCTTGATTGAAAAGCTTCCTAGTCATCTTCGTTGCACGACCTGCATGTCGGCCCTCTCAGCCTGGAAGAATCCTTTGGCAAAGTCCGTCACGGCCTGAGAGGCATAGCCTTTGCAGCTGAAGACGTCGAGATAAGTCGTGTTGGTCTGGTTTGCAAAATGGGCGGAAATGAGCGAAGTCTCTATGAGCTGGGTCATGGAATATCCTGCGACCCTTTCGTCTTCACCGAAATGGACGACTTGGGTTTCACCAAACCGTTTCATTTCAATGAGATCGCAAAGCTCCACAACGAATTGTCGAATTTTTTGCGCATTTCTGATGGTCTCCGAATCACATTCATATAAATCAATGCAGGTAAGAACGCCCCATGGAGGGGTGTCGGTGGGATGAACTTCATTAGGGTGTTTTTTCATTGGAAAATGCTCCTTTCATAATGCTTGCCACGTTCAGACCAACTCTGGGCCTCAAGGGAGAGGGTGGCCGTAGGACGCGCTTCAAGACGTTTAATTCCAATTTCTTCCCCTGTTTCCTTGCAGTAACCGTATGTCATAGAGTGAATGCGTTCCAAAGCCGCATCGATGTCCCGGATGATCTTTTGGCTCCGATCTTGGCTGCAAATCTTGAAAGCGGTGTTTGCCTCCAGCGTGCCTTGGTCAATGACGTCGACTTCCTTGGCACTCTCTTCTCTTATCTGATGAAGGGTTACACCTAATAGGCTGACCAACACCTTTCGCCAAGAAAGAAGCTTTAGCCGGAAATAGGTAAGCTGCCTGGAGTTCATATACGGCTCATCTTCTGATGGGATGTAATCTTCGGAAATATCAGGCTCTTCCATCGGAAAGAAGTCGTCGACCTCCTTATGGGACAAATCTTCACGAACGTCCATATTCATTTCGCACCCCCCTATCGCCCGGACACATGCATTGGGAAAGCCTCTTGGTCGAATTCAAGGTCATAGTCTTCAAGCTCGCAGTCCTCCTCAAAGGCATAGTCCTCTGCAAAATCGAAAACCTCATCCTCCACGATATCGGGATCACTCAACGGCTCGTAGCTTGTAACGGTTATGCGTTTTGTACCGTCGCCGTCTTCTTCAATGGCGCCTGTTAGTTCCACTTCACGGTCCACTTCACCGAACAGGAACTCCTCCAGTCCATTCGGATCGACCGCATACTCCTCGTCATCATGGGTTTCAATGCTGATACCGCTGACATCATCCTGCCAATCCCAATCCGTGGCCCTCACATACCCTGTGACGGTCACCTCTTCTATCTGTTGTCTTCTTCTCATAGCCTGTTTGTGTCAATAAATCCTTTATCTCGATTTGAAATACGGAGGCTGAAGGCAAAAGCCTTCTTCCCAAAAATATTATTCGTCCTTGGCATCCCGATTGAGGAGTCTGTAGGTCTCTACGGTAAAGATGAGCTCCCCGAGCATCTTCTTGACCGTCCCGGTGGCCTCCACTTCGCGGTTCATGTGGCGGAATAGCTTTTCTCCCGCCTTATTCATAAAGACGATGTACTCATGACCGCCGGACTCGATGCCGATGTCCGTTACCTTCCGATTCTTATCCCATTCTGTTGGAACAATTTTTCCATGAATGGTCATTTCTCCGATCGTTTCTATTGCCGCTTCATCTTCCACTGTATTCATGATGTTTTATTCTTCTGGAAACTCTTCGATGTCTTCTTGATACTCTTCGTCCGTCACTTCGTCCATGCCTTCATCCAGCACTTCGTAAGACAAAATCGTGATGGTTTTGACGTCTTCATTTTCTTCCAGAATGCCTCTGACTTTCACCCTTGCGCCGACATATCCAGTCACCTCGTCACCTTGCTCGTTATCCCCTATCTCGTAGGCCTCACCGTCATCGGTGACGATTTGATAGTAATCGTCTACTGTCCCGATAAGGGTCACTTCTTCGGCAGACAGGGCCAGACCGGATGACAATGTTACAAAGAACATCGCACAAACCATGACCACCAAATGTCTTTGATTCTTCTTCATCTGTTGCTCCTCCTCTTCACTGAAAACATTCCTTTCTGTTCTCCCAAAACGAGATTTCTCAACTTCGAACTTATTTGAAGCAGGCAACTACTATGCCATTGAGCTAACTATCTGGTAGCAATGAGGTTTTTGCGTTATAAGCGACATATGAGCGGAATTGCTGATTCCGGTTTTTTTTAGAGTATTGGGGATTATCCCTGAATAGGTGAGTCGAGCGTGGGACAACCCTTTGAAATATGAGGAATAAATCCATATGGGAATCATCGGTTCCTATATTGGACCCAATCGGAACTCGCAATTCCGATTGCACCACTTTTTTTTGTTTTCAAGGGGCTGTGAGGGATTCATGAAAAAGGTGCATTTATGGATGCTTATTCTCAATGGGATAAGTTTTTGCTATGTTTGGTATGTATATTTCTCAGAAAGCGGGCACGATGGAATGTCCGAATCAAATTGCAGGGGGAATGACGGCGTGAAACCAAAGATCATCGTTCACGGTGGGGCAAGACAGCGGAATTCACATGAAGAGGAGAGACGAAAAGATGTTACGGAAGCCTGTAAAAAGGCGTATGAGGTCCTTCTGGAAAAGGGGGCCACAGACGCCGTAGAGACGGCCATTCGAGAGATGGAATCCT
>CAZCCX010000064.1:0-3361 GCA_964497115.1 uncultured Desulfobacteraceae bacterium | reverse complement strand
GGACACGGATCCGCGCCGGCGAGAGTCGCTGCCCAAGCCCGCCGTGTCATCGAGAAGGCGCCTCTTCACCCTGCTCTCACAGATGCCAGGCTGTCGGATACGGACCGGCTGCACGTGGCACGACGCGTGCGCGCCGCATGATGGAATCCTCTCCATACTTGAACGCCGGCGTGGGGAGCTATCTGCAACTGGATGGAAGAGTAAGGATGGACGCCAGCATTATGAGAGACGATCTTTCAGCAGGTGCGGTTATCGGGATTGAGGATATTGAGCATCCTATTTCAGTGGCCAGGAAGGTCATGGAAACGACCCAGCATGTGATTCTTGGAGGTCCGCTTGCCACGGAGTTTGCGCATTCAGAGGGGTTTCCGAGACATGACCCGCGGACGAGGCCTAAGGTTGATCTATGGATGGATTTGATGGAGGAGTTTCGCACCAAGACAAACTACGAACAGATCTTTCACGTGGATCGGTATTTGAAAAAAGGCAAATACAATATGAGTACGGTCGGTTGTGTGGCCATGGATGCTTCAGGCGGCATAGTGGCGGGGACCTCTACGGGTGGACTGAGAATGAATGTGCCGGGACGCGTCGGGGACTCGGCGATTATCGGGGCCGGAACATACTGCTCAAAATATGGGGGGGTGTCATGCACCGGACTGGGAGAAAAAATTATTGTCCTTTGTCTGGCCAAGGAAGTCGTGAATCTTATGAAGTTTACTCATGATGTGGTTGCGAAAGACGCCGCCGAATATGGCGTGCGATCACTCGATTCGATCGATGCCCCCGGCGGGCTGATCTGTATCGACAGATGGGGAGGGATCGGTTACGGCCATAACACGGAGGTAATGACCATCCATTATATCGAATAGCCACTACCGCACTTTTGGGGTGGTTAGCATTCTCATGGCCCGGCAGTTGCTTATTCGATTCATGGTCGCGTCCGCAGTCTGTTGTCAGTAGTCAGTTGTCTCCTTTCTTTCGGGGAGTTCTGAAAGGGAAAATTCTGAGTCATCAAGTTGGCTATTCTAGGTCTTTGCATGGACAACTCTCAACGCACAATACCCGCTTTATGACGGCGGCGTAAAAAGCCCATTGCTTTTACCTAAGCTGTCATTCAATTGAAACCAGGTCAAAGGCATCTCTTACAGATCGATGATCGAAGAAGGAATCAATAGAGTCTCATACGGAAATGGCCAAGTCTTTTTTCTCCATGTCCCCGGTTCGGTTATTGCAGGGACGGAAGACGCCAGGGTATTGGTATCCGTGCACGGATATGGCGCGAGAAAGGCAGACCGAAAGAGCATTGAGAGAGTGAAGGGGTTTGCCGAGGTCTGGTCTAATCTGGCCGATGAAAAAGGGTGGGTGGTTTTGGCTCCCCACTTCCATCACAAGCTCTTTGATGACAATTACCAACGGTTGAATTTTTCCGGCAAAAGGACCGATACCCATCTCCATGAACTCTTGGACAAAACCCGTGAATTTCTCCCGAACGTTTATAATAGAAAGTTTATGCTTTTCGGCTTTTCAGGGGGCGGGCAGTTTGTTCATCGATATGTGGCCTTTCATCCTAAGCGCGTACACTGTGCCGTTGCCAGCGCCCCGGGATGGTATTTATGGCCGGACCCCGAGCTCCCCTATCCCCTCGGAATGGCCCTCCACAGCCTACCGAAAGGGGTGAACACCTATTTGAGACGGTTTTTCCGGTCGAGACTTCGCATCATTGTAGGCGATAGAGATATGGAACAGGGGGCGTTCAGAAAAACTTGCGGGGAATACGATCTTGAAAAGCTCCAGGGAATCGGTCGCAAGAACAGGGCCAAGAATTGGGTCGAGAGCATACGAAGGTCTGCCTCAGAAAAGGGCTATACGTGCCGGATCGATATGAGAGTTGTTCCCCATGCCGCGCACAAAGTAAATGACAGAATAATCCGTTGCGCGGAAGCGTATTTTCGCGAAAACGAATGGCCTGCTCAAGCAAACAGATAAAGGAGAGTAGATTAGAAATGAAAAAGATACGAAAAGGATTCATCCTGCCGAGCGCCGCGTTGAGTATAAAATCAAAGCAGGTAAAGATCTATACGGATTCCGACAAGGCCCCCGAGCCGGGGGATGTGGTCTATGGAGTGATCAGTCGAATCGGGCAACACTCGTCCCTGGAAAACGTATCCGGCCGCATCCACATGATTCACCACGGCACCCAGGGAATCTTCGTGTTCGGGAACAGGTATGCCCCCGACTATTATGAAGGGCTGGTTCCAGAGAAGATGAGCCCCGAGGTGGATCTCCTTGCCCGGTCTGGTATCGTCGGAATAGTCCGAACAAAGAGTTCTCTTGTGAAGGATCCTACAAGAGTGAGAATCTCGGGATACGTCTGTGATCAGGATGGCACTGTCTTGAATACGCGCCCCTACTCGCTCATCAGGCCCAAAAAGATTGAAAAAAAGACACCCAGATCCCGACTCATTCTGGTCTGCGGCACGTCGATGAATTCCGGCAAGAGCATGGCCGCGGCTGCCTGCTGTTGGGCCCTAACCTCCCAGGGTTACAGTGTGAAGGCCTCAAAGGTTACAGGGACCGCGAGTCTGAAGGATATCCTGCACATGAATGACGCCGGGGCTTCCGTGTATACGGATTTCACCCACTTCGGTTATCCCTCCACCTATCTTCTGTCCGAAGAGAAGGTCCTGGACATCTTCAACCTGCTTGACCTCAAATATGCGAACAATCCAAAGAATTACTGGATCGTCGAACTGGCGGACGGCATCATTCAGCGAGAGACGGCCATGCTTCTGCATTCATCAGACGTCACCTCGCGTCTTCACCGGTTGATCTTTTGCGCGGCCGATGCCTTTGGCGCCATAGGCGGGTTGAGGTTTCTGAAGGAACGGTTCGGTCTTGTTCCCGACGCCATATCCGGCGTCTGCTCAAGTTCACCCTTGCACTTGAGAGAATTGTCGGAATTCAGTTCCGTCCCGGTTTTCAACAGCGCCGAACCGGACGCAAAGGCGTTGGCGGATATCCTTGTGCCACCCACAAAAAGGCTTACTCGCCTGGTGAAGGTCGCCGTTTGATTCTCTTCTCTCGGCATCTGTCCAGATGATCAGGAAAGGAATCATCGATGGCCCTATGACCTCTTTCAATAGACATCAGATCATTGCCGGCCATTTATCGTTCCACCATACCCCCTCTCATGGGGCTCTCCCAGCCCCTCGCCTTTTTCCCGCTGATACTGTTTTCACAAAGATAATCTTGTCATCACCGAGCGAATAAAAGTCTTTGAGAACGGCCTCTCTCACATACCCGCAGGCGTTGTAGAAGGCTTGCGTCGGCTTGTACTGGTCCCTCGATGAGGTCTCCA
>CAZCCX010000063.1:6430-10497 GCA_964497115.1 uncultured Desulfobacteraceae bacterium | reverse complement strand
CTTTTTGGCATACTCATTGTCCACCGACTGGCATTCATCTGTTTCCCCTAATTCTTTTTTAATGGCCTTGAGTTGCTGGCGAAGATAGTATTCTCTCTGTGCCTTGTCCATCTCTTCCTTGGCTTCTGTCTTAATCTTCTTGCCTAGACTTAGGACCTCCTTTTCGTGGGTAAGATGCAAGATCAAAGCGCGCAGCTTATCTTTCACGTTGTCTGTTTCGAGGATCTCCTGGGCTTTGGTGATGTCCAGACGGGCATTCCCAGCCACCAGATAGGCCAGGTAGCGGGGGTCCTGGACCTGACTCAATAAATGGCCCACCTCATCCGGTAGATTGGGTGATAGGGAGATCACTTCCCGCGCAAGGTTATGTAAGGTGCGTTGAATGGCATCCAATTCAACGTCCGAGTCCACCTGATCGGGTGCAATCTCAATTTGAGCACGCAGGTAAGGCTCGGTGTCCACCCAATGTCTGACACGGAACCGCTCCAACCCTTGGACAACCACCTGCAATGTGTCATCAGGCGTACGCAAGACATGAGAGACTTTTGCCAACGTCCCTGTTTCGTAGATTTGTCCGGGTTTGGGCTCATCAATAGAGGGGTCTTTAGCAGTGAGCAGACCGATAAGGCGATCTCCATTTCGAGCGTCCTCGATCAGTTTCACGGATCGCGCAATACCGACGGTTAGAGGCAGAGCAGTTAAAGGAAATACCACGGTATTCCGCACAGTCAAAATAGGAAGGACATCCGGGACCTTCTTTGCCCATTCTTCGTGGTCATCTGTTTCTATGAATGTAACCATTTTTCTACTCCTTATGGCTTGTGTTCTAAGCGGTTAAGCAGGTTCTGAGTCTCATATTCGCGTTTCCTGGAAAATAGCCGGCAGAAGGGATCTAACTTTTTGGTATTACAGTGAATGCCTTCTGCAGAACGCTCAGAATTCGCTGCCGGATCATTTAGTATGATATAGCGATTTCAATTAAATATAAGGATGGTTAGGGGAGGGTGCAACCCCTGGGGGAGGCTTGGGTCTTTCCTTGACACTTAGGAAGCATGTGTATGTGAGAAGTCGAAGTTTGACACCAATACTTACAGCGGGTTGGTCAGGATCAGCCTTCTCTTTTGCCTCTTGAGAAGATCCTGGGTGGCTTCCAGAATGAGCTTGATGATTCAGCTTCTTGCTTCGGATTTGGGGGCGTATCTGAGGTTAGGTCATGATCAGAAGAGGTCTCAGAAGGGACGATTGTCTCAATAGGGACATCCTTCACCCTTCTCAGACAATCCCTTATGGCATCTGCTTTCGTATCACCGAACCCAAAGTACTCTCTATCAGACTCCTGAATCAACAGGTTTGGAACCGCAATGAATTTATGCGCAGGGTTTCCAATGAGTGATTCATACACATCAATAAAGAGATTCCCTTCTTTTCGAAATAGCTTGAACTTATGAATTCCGGCGAATATTTCGTCTTCACTAATAATAGCCACCATGGACTCCTTTCCTTTTTTTGACCATGAAGGAAAATTCTTTCTCTGATATTCTGTTTCGGCATCGCATGGGTCTTCTGCTGAAAATAGCCAGCGGCTGCCATTTAGCCTAAAGGGAGGTCACAGTTAGAATACACTCCTATGATTTTTGTTTCAAGGCCTCTTCTTTGCCATACGCCTGTATAATGCGATCATCTTTCAGTTTCAATATTCTGTGACAAATCTTACACAGCTCTTGGACCAAAATGGACAGAGTAATGGAATCGTGCGGGGTTCACCGACATACCGGATTAAAACGAACGAATCAATTCTTTGCAACTATCATAAATTACGGTCGCTATTTCCGTCTCTTTGCAGTGGTAAAGGCATGGGAAAACGAAGATGTTGGTACAATCTCTGCAAATTATTAATGGGAACACACCAGGCATTGGGATGTCAAGAGGCAAAAACTGCCCTTGTTGAGGAAGGTAGCCTTAACTCCGGGACTTCCCAAAACCTGACATACATGCTAGGATTTATGTTATGAAAACCTTCAGAAAACTTGGCATTTTTGTGAGCTCGGACAGACATCTGGATAAGATCATCAAACTCTGTGAGGCTGCGGAAGAGAAGGAGGTGGAGGTGATTATCTTTTTCACTCATCGTGGGACCCTCCTTACCCAGGATCCGCGTTTTTTTGAGCTGGAAGGGAAGGCAAGAATGTCCCTTTGCCGAGTGGCCTTCGAAAGCCACGGCCTGGAATCCCCCATAAAGAGAGTTGATGAGAAAGATCTTGGTACCCAGGCAAGAAACGTGGAAATGATTGAAGATTGCGATCGGTATTTGGTCTTCTGATTGTTGAGAGCCTCAGGATTCAATTTTCAGGAGTCGTGGTTTGGGTTTCAGCTCTTGGCTTTTCACTCCCGAAAGGGAACGTTTTTTGGGCTATAAACGCTTGACGCTCTTGCAGGAGAACGGAAATGGAAGATGTGCGACACGTGGCCTTTTTGATCAGAAGAAGAGAGGATCTCTGGGAAGGGTCTCGATCCGTCCTGGGGCTTGGTGTGGAGAACTTCTACGCCTATATGTTCGTATTGGACGTGGAAGTGGAAATAACCGATGCCTACAGGGAAAACCTGGAATGGCTGGAGGATGTTGAGTGCGAGTACTTTTCAAACAAAAAGGTCAATGCTGACAAACACGGGTTCGCGTACTTGAGCCTGGAAGAGATTGGAGAAAAACTCAAAGAAATGGATCTCGTGATTCCGTTTTAGCGAAACGGCAATCAAATACGTCGGATCAAGTTTACCTCAAAGGCACCAAGCCACTAAGATAGAATCATGGTGTTGCTTGCTTTGTACCTTAGCGGCAGAACAGGGTTTAGGAGTTTTGAATGAAATTGCTGCATATTCTGAAATCAGCACCTGATGAGCGCACAAGGATCCTCATGGACATCGTCTCGCAAGGGGAAGAGGCGACAGAAGTCAGCCTCTATGATGAAGCTACAGACTACAGCGAGCTTGTTGACTTGATCTTTGAGTATGAAAAGGTGATTACCTGGTGGTGAATGCCGAGGGTTGCGACAGCTGATGAAGTAATGCCTCTCTAATCTCCTCGATCTGATTTTTGTCTTCCACCTTTTGTCCCTCCAGATCACGAACGTAAAAGACATCCGCGATCTGATCTCCCTTTGTGGCGATCTTGGCGATTCGTATGTCCAGATTCAGGGTGCTCAGGGCATGGGTGATGATGTAAAGCAGCCCCAGGCGATCGTCTGAAAACACCTCAATGAGCGTAAAAAAGTCAGAGGAGTCATTGTCCACGATAACATTTGGCGGACGCTTAAGTGTTCTACTGTTTGAAAGAATAGACGGGGCAGCCTTTTTTTTGAGGCGAAGGGCCAAAGAGGACCTGTCCGAAAAGGCGTTTTTAAGATCCCTTGTCAAACTGTTCCAGGTCTCTTGCGGATGAATGGTATCGAGAGGGTCAGTTACTCTGAAGATATCCAGGGCTGTGCCGTCACGCCAGGTATATATATCCGCGGACAGAACGTTGATATTGTTAAGGGCCATGGCGCCCGCCATGTCTGAAAAAAGTCCGGGTCTGTCTTTCGCCAAAAATGTGATCTCCCAGCAACTCTGGGCCCCGTCCTCTCTGGCCTTAATTGAGAAAGCTGTTGATTCAGGGTTCTTCCATTCTTCACCCAGGCTTTGGAGCATTGCAAGGTGGGCTGCCATTCTCTTGGGAGGGGTGTTCAGGATGTATCGAGGTGACATGACTTCGAAAAGATGCTCCAGGTCGTGTTGATCCATGTCCGTCATGCACCGGAAAAGGGCTGACTTTTTCTTCTTGGTCTTTTGAGATGCATCCGCAGTGGCCAGATCTCCCTTTTCAAGGACATGGAGGACCTTAAAGAAGAGTTCCTGCACCAGATTTGCGGTCCATTCATTCCAGACTCTGGGACTTGTTGCCGATGAATCGGCAAATGTCAGGAGGTAAAGCATTTTCAGCCGTTCAACGTCTCCTATAACTCGGGCACATTGGACGATCACCTTCTCATCATTGAGATCTCTTCGGGTCGCTGTTTCTGCCAGGAGAAGAT
>CAZCCX010000063.1:0-6420 GCA_964497115.1 uncultured Desulfobacteraceae bacterium | reverse complement strand
GAACAGAATATCTTCAATCCCCTCTTCATCATAGTTGAAACGCTTCAGTATCTTCCGCGCAATGTCCACTCCTTTCCTAGCATGGTCTTTTCCTGTTTTTCCGATGTCGTGTAGTATGCCCGCGAGATAGAGGTGTTCAGGATGGGAAATCTCATACGCAATGTCGAGGAGGCATATCTCTTTTCGAGCGCCACGCCCCATGAGATACCTCACCGTCTCCAGTAAATGTCTCCCCACAGGAAAGATGTGATAGGTATCAAACTCGACCCTGTCTTTGATCCGGGCGAATTCAGGAATGAAGGCATCGAGAAATCCGGTTTCAAACATCTGATTCAGGGTTTCAAAGGTGTCTTTACCGCCTATGATATCAAGGAAGCCTCGAATCGCTCCGTCCGATTCCCTGAATCTATCATCCACCAGATAGAGAAACTCTCGTACCAGTCTTTTTGCTTCCAGGGAGAGGGGACATTTATTGCGGGCGCTGGATGCAAAGATCTCCATCAAGAGCAAAGGGTTTGTAAGGATGGCCGTGGCCGAATGAAAGTTGATTTCACCATGATGGAGTTGAAGATCGTTCGAAATTTCCTCTGTCGGACGGCCCTTTTTGGTTCGGTTTCCATCGCGGAGATGTGCGTTGACAAAGGAGTGGTGTAGGGATTTGACGGATCCCATAAAGGCATGGAGCCTTCCCATGAACTGCTCCACGGCCAACACGTTTTTTTGATTCTTAAAACCGAGTTTGAGTGCAATATCCTCTTGATATTCCAGGTTCAGACGATCATTTCTTCTGCCGGAGAGTTCATGGAGATGATTGCGAACGAGCCAGATGAAGCCCAACTGGTCCTTCAGATCCTGGAATTCATTGTGGGATAGTTTCCCCGTGTACTCCAAATCCCTGGGCGCTCTCAAACCAAACAAGGATTTGGACAGCCAGAGAATATGGTGGTAATCCCTCAGTCCGCCGATACCCTCTTTAAGATTGGGTTCAAGAAGATAGCTGGAATCCCCGAAGACATCGGTTCGGATTCTGTTTTGATCTTCCAGCCATCTGGCAAAGGAAGCGGCCTTTCTTGTCGTGAATTTTCGGAAAAGCTTATCGGTAAGGGAAAGGTATACGGGGGAATCTCCACAGATAAATCGCTCATCCAGCATGGAGGAGAGGACCTGGTAATCATCTTTGCACAGACTGAGGCAGTCTTTGATACTGCGTACTCCATAGCCCAGGTCGAGCCCCAAATCCCATAAAGGGAAGAAGATCTCATCCACGAGTTCCTTTGCGAGAAGAGGGACCTTTGGTCCAAAGAGGACCAGTATATCAACGTCAGAGTGGATGCAAAGCTCTTTTCGGCCATAACCTCCCACAGCCACCAGGGCAAAAGGATGCTCTTTTTTGAAGAGTTCCTGTCCAATCCCGCTCTCCTGAAGGCTCTTCCTGAAATATTGGTCAAAGATCTCAGTATGATAATCTTGAAAACATTCCCGAGTATTTCCAGAAGAGAACCGGGAGAGGAGAGTCTCCCTTGACTCCCTTAATTCTTCAAAAGCGGATGGCATTTTGGTTATATAGCTTCCTTGCCTGTTTCGCCTGTTCGAATACGAATTGCCTCTTCAACGGGCAGGATGAAGATCTTACCGTCTCCGATCTCTCCTGTCCGGGCCTTCTCCTGAATACTCTTTGCGGCCTCAGCCACCATTCCTTCGTCCATGATCACCTCGATTTTGATCTTTGAGACGAAATCGACCTGATACTCGGCCCCCCTGTAGACTTCCCTGTGTCCTCGCTGACGGCCGAATCCCTTGACCTCTGTGACTGTGAGTCCTTTGACGCCCAAGCCGGACAGACCATCCTTTACATCATCAAGCTTAAAGGGTTTGATAATTGCTTCTACTTTCTTCATGATTATAGCTCCTTTAAAAGATTTCCAGGGACATTCTCGATAATGTGGCACACGGGCAGGGGCAGAGGTTTTGCCCCGTATGTCAAAATTGACACCCCGCACCTTGCGCCCTGCGCCTTACACATATACCTTCAACCCTACACCTTGCACCTTAAGCCTTGAACCTTGTTCCTTTCACCTGCTCAATACGTGTACCCCGCCTCATCGTGCAGGCTGACATCAAGCCCTTCCATTTCTTCTTCATTGGTGACCCTCAATCCTATGAGGAGGTCGATCAATTTAAGAATAATAAACGTCATGACAAAAGCGAAGATCATGGTTGCGACAACAGAGATGAACTGGGCCCACAATTGTCCGGGATTTCCGAAGAAAAGTCCGTCGGCACCATCCGGGTTAATCGCTGTACTGGCAAAAAGGCCTGTAGCCAGAGCACCCCAGGTTCCACCCAGGCCATGAATCCCAACCACATCAAGGGAGTCATCATAACCCAGTCGAGATTTCATCAATATGCCCCCATAGCAAATAATCCCGGCCAAAGCCCCGATGATGATGGCTGACAAGGGGCCAACAAATCCGGAAGCAGGGGTGATTGCTACCAGACCGGCGACGGCCCCACTGGCTGCCCCGAGGGTAGTGGGTTTGCCTCTGTGAACCCATTCCGTAAATATCCACGACAAGGCTGCCACGGCAGATGAGACGTGGGTGACCACAAAGGCGTTGGCCGCCAAGCCGTTGCAGGCAAGGGCGCTGCCTGCGTTAAAGCCGAACCATCCAAACCACAAAAGCGCGGCCCCTGTGATGGTCATAGGGAGGTTATGGGGGATATAGGGTGTGCTTCCGTACCCATGTCGTTTTCCTATAACGATAGCAGCCGCTAGCGCAGATAGGCCGGAACTGATATGGACCACCGTACCCCCAGCAAAATCCAGGGCCCCCAGTCCGCCAATCCAACCCCCGACACCCCATACCCAGTGACACAAGGGATTATAGACAAAGGTGGCCCATAGAAGGGAGAAAATCAGAAAGGCGCTGAATTTCATGCGCTCTGCAAAGGCCCCCGTGATTAACGCGACGGTGATAATCGCAAACATGCATTGAAAGATCATAAAGGCCAGATGAGGGATGGTACTTCCATAATCTGGGCTGGGGAGCATCCCCACCCCTTTTAGGCCAAACCACCCAAGACCTCCGACAATGCCGCCGTGATCTACTCCGAAGGACATGGAATATCCCCAGAGGACCCATTCCAGAGTGATTATTCCTAGGACAACAAAACTCTGCATGATGGTGCCCAGGACATTCTTGCTCCGGACCATGCCTCCGTAAAACAGGGCAAGCCCCGGTGTCATGAGCATGACCAGGGCGGCTGATATTAATACGAAAACGGTATCTCCTGCGTTCATGGTTGTTCCCCTTTCAGTTTTCCAACTGTAAAAGCAATCTTCATGCCGAATTCTGTGAAACAGACTTATTATTAAATATCAATAAATTACGTGAGCAATACAGAAAAGGAGGGTTCTATGATTGATACAATTTTGTGGTAGAGATACTATTAAGCGACAAAATTGTACTAGATTAGCTTAATGTCACAATACCCTTGCTTGTGAGGCGATGCGAGGTTCTCGTCAATGGTATTGACAAGAATAGGCATCAGGAATAGCATACCGCTAATCAAATTCTAGCGTATGATGTCCATAATGCTCATAAAAAGCGAAAATACTTGAAGGATGGTGCCAATGAAAAAGATCGAAGCGATTATCAAACCCTATAAGCTGGAAGAAGTGAAAGAGGCTATCTTGAAGCACGGTGTCAGCGGTATGACGATTAGCGAAGTGAAGGGTTTTGGAAGGCAGAGGGGGCACAAAGAAATCTACAGAGGGGCTGAATATGTGGTGGATTTCGTTCCCAAGATCAAAATCGAGGTCGTTGTCCCCACGGACCTCGTCCCCAAGATCGTAGAAACAATTAGAGAGAATGCCCATACAGGTCAAATAGGGGATGGAAAAATCTTTATCCGTCCTTTGGAAAAGGCCATTCGCATCCGAACAGGAGAAGAGGACGAAGACGCTGTCTAGGATCTATGACCCATATGGGGGCGTCTCGTGGCAGGTGTCGTTATTCTTCACGGGCAAGGCATACACGGTTTCTTCCACTGTTTTTTGCTTCATACAATGCCTCATCCGTACGTTTGATCAGGGCATCCAGACCGTCTTTAGATTCCGGCCGGCAGGTTCCCACCCCGAAGCTTGCTGTAATATGGAGAGTCTGGTTGTTTTTATCAATCACGATGGTTTGGGCCTCGATGTTCTTGCGCATTCTCTCCGCAATAGACTGAGGGTCTATATCCTCTGCGCTGAGGACGCATATGACAAATTCCTCACCACCGTATCGTCCGACAAAATCATAGGCCCGTGATCTGTCCATGAGTTGGTCGGTCACCCTTTGAAGGACAAGGTCTCCGGTCTGGTGTCCATAGGTGTCGTTGACGTTCTTGAAGTGGTCGATATCCATTAGAATCAGTGAAATTGGGGACCCTTCACGTTTGGCCCTTTGGATCTCTTCATTCATCCTCTCCATGAACGCCCTTCTATTCAAGACACCGGTCAAGGAATCGGTGGTGGCCAATTTCAGGATCCTCTGCTCAAGGTTGATGATCCTTTCTCCGATTTTGACTCGATACTTCAGTTCCTCCGAGTTAAAGGGTTTGATTAGGAAGTCATCAGCGCCTGCATCCAATCCCTTGATCACATCTTCCTTTCCCCCTTTTGCCGTCAGGATGATGAAATAGGTGTAGCTGGATTTCTTCATTCCTCGAATATTTCGACACAGTTCGAGGCCGTCCATACCTGGCATCATCCAGTCTGAAATAACCAAACTAGAGACAGAGGGGCCTTGGAGGACCTCCAACGCCTCATTGCCATTGCTTGTCACAACAACTTCGTAGCCGAATTTACTTAGAGTGACCTCTAATAGCCGTCTGGAGACGGGATCATCTTCAACTATCAGGATTTTCATTCTATGACTCCGAAAGGGTTGCCCTCAGCGCAGCATCCAATTCTTCGACTTCTTGTTCCAGTTTGGAATACTCTGCCGCCGCTTCTTGTAGTAGCCCGTCACGTCCCATTATTTCCAAACGAAAGGCCGTCTCCAGGGCTTTCTTTGCTGAGAACGTCCCCACTGAACCCTTCAGAGTGTGGGCAGCTCGTTCAACGATGGGGGCATCGCCGTTGCCAATCGCATTCTTGAGTTCACTCAGCTGGTCGGGATAGGACTCGGAAAAAACCTCTAAGATCTCCTCTAAGATCTCCCTATCCCCCCCGACTTTTTCCAGTGCGTCGTCCAGGTCAAAGATGTTGAGCAGATCATCAGAATATGCCATCCGAAACCTCCTTTCATGACTGCTGCGGGGTTTCTGTTTAGTAACTACCTATCGAAACATGGCTTTTAGAACGTATGCCAAATCGTTCAATGTGACATTCTAAAAAAATTCATTATATCAAAAAAAAGCGAAAATGGTAAATACTTTCCTGTTTGCCCTTTGACAAACCAAAGGGAGGTCTTTTTCCATGAAGTTGGGAATACGGAATCCCATTTATTCCTTAGATGAGCTGTTCTATTTGAAGGCCACGCTCAGTGATTGTCCTCTTAACCGTGTGTCAACTGATTTGATGCCACTTTGCCGCAGCTTTTCTGCTATCATTTCAGAGTTGGCCTTTGGATCTGAAAGACGCCTTCGCCTGTTTCAGCCATGAAAAGACCTCCTTCCATGGTCTCATCCAGTTCATAATCAACGAAGGAACTAGCGAGAAGATAGCAGAATCAGGCCTGGAGACCAGTGGGAAAAACATAAGAATACCGAGATGATCGATTTTCACGTCTTTCTGAGGTTGCAAATACGCTCCTGAAAGGTTATAAAGAAAACTACACATCAGCGATCCGTCAAGAATATCGAATCGGCGATGTGCGCAAAGAATGAGGAGGAGAGAAGATGGCCGAATGTCCGGTTTGCGGATTGGAATTTGCCCTATCCCCTGATACGGAAGAGGGAGAAATCATTTCCTGTGAAGATTGCGGCTCCGAACTGGAGGTAACCGGAAAGGATAGTGTGCAGGAAGCCCCCGGGGAAGAAGAAGACTGGGGCGAGTAGGTCCGCAGAAAACCAGCGATATCAAGAAGTTGTCCTATAAGAGCATTCAATATCAGACGCATACATGACCCTAACAATAGACGGTTTTCTGAACGCTTAACCGAACAAGTGGGGTTTGTTCGATTAAGCGTTTTTTTCGGCTGCAATCCTTTCTCCCAACACGTCCTCCACAGTCACATTGAAGCGGGTGAAGGGTGGATTTGTTGGGAGAAGAAGCCGGTTTGAATGATTGGAGGTTCATATGAAAGTCGGGTTTCTACACTCAATTATCAGAATGGAGGAGAAACTTCTCCTAAAGGAATTTAGACGTCGAGCGGATGTAGAGGTTGTCCGAATCGACGATCGGAAGTGTTCTTTTAACCTTAACGCCAATGA
>CAZCCX010000062.1:0-10628 GCA_964497115.1 uncultured Desulfobacteraceae bacterium | reverse complement strand
TATGGGTAAAAACATCAGTGGGTTAAGCATATTTCATATCGATAACGGCGGCAGACGTTCAGGACAAGATCGCAGGCGTTTTGCCTATTCAAATCACATTCCGGAGAGAAGGCTTGGAGAGGACCACGGAATGAGCCGGGACCGGAGAAGTGGGAAGGATCGGAGAGAACTGTTTTGTGATAGATTTCATTCGGATTTGGGGAGCGGCCGCCGCTTTGAGCGAAGGCTCGCCCATAGATAATTCAGTGAGAATCCGCAGCAATCGGGTTTTTGTTTAGGACATTTTCGAAGAGAGGGATAATCGAATGAACAACATTGAATTGGCGTCAAAGGGAATTCAGACCCGGCTTGTCAAACGATGAGACATGATGGGCCTCTGTGTCTTTTAAAGGATGAATGAGATTATGAATAGAAATATTAACAGGTTGGGTTTATATGTCGCCGACAGGTTCGGTAGACGTTTAGGAAGTGGTCGGAGATGTTTCTCCTAATTTTAACCATATTCCGGAGAGAAGACGCAATGCGGATTGCGGGATGAGCCCGGAGCGAAGAAGTGGCAAATAACGAAGAAGGCTTACATGTGCCGGAACGCCCTTAGCTCAGTGGCCCCTTTAGATCGTTCTATCGACAGTGGTTTCCTTCTGGCAAGGGTCTTGCGAAGTCCTTTCAAGCTGTCTCCCTCCATTTTCAGCCCTCACTCAAATTCTTCAGACTCCTCGGTGGGATAAAAGAGGTATTGACGCTCTCCCTGAATCTTCGGACCGGTCCCGTGCAGGAGAAAGCTCTCTGCCTGTCTTCTGAAGTCTCTGGCCTTCTCCTCCAGGGCATTCAACTTTTGGATGACCCCATGCTCTTTCAGCATGACTCTGATCGTATGAAAGATCTGCCCACTGCCATAGAGAAATGCTCCTTCATGGAGGAGTTTGCAGGCGACCATATGTTTGAAGGTGTCAAACTTGATTTGCTCCTTAATGCGGTCCAGGTTTTTCACGATATAGTCGATCTCCTCCCTCAAGTGGGGAGTGATCAAGAGTCTGTGTTTCTCTTTATAGATGGCCTCGTCTATCCTTTCAACTAATTCCTTTGGGAAGTCGTCCTCCACCACCACAATCAGATCCATATCCGAACCATTTACCAGTTTTCCAGTACTACGCTCAGGACGGGGGACGTCGTGGGCCATGTTGTAGACGATATCCCCTCCAATGATAAAACAGACTTGCTCCTGAATCGGGAGTTCACTTTCCAGTTTGTCAACGAGGGTGGAGACAATGCTGTAGGCAAGCTCTGATTTTGCCTTGCTGATCGTCTCGATGTGTGATACGACACTTTGGGCTTTTTGACTCAGTAAGGTGTTTTGTTTGCCAAGACCAACCACCGAATACGTAAGGAATTCCCTTAAGATGGAAGGGGAGAGACGAGCAAAGCCCTTGATTCGGCGATCCAGTCTCATATATCTCGTCCCAACGATTCGAATCACCAGGTCCTTGGAGAGCTTGCAGGTTCGCCAGAGCATAAGACCATCACCACCAATAGACTCCATTATCTCCGATCCAGTGAGGGGACCTTTCCCTTGAATAAGGGCTATGATTTCTTGTTCCATTCCTCTATACGCTCTCAAAACTTTGCCGGAAACTTGCGGCATGGAATCTCAATCAGTAGGCTTCAAATCCTGTAACATTTTAGGTGATAGAAACACGTATTCTTTTGAGTCTCTCTTAAGCGCAAATGGACGCCAAATTCTCCTGTTTAGCGGAGAATTTTCCTGCCCCCGTTTCTGAGACGCGACACGAGACAGGAAAAGGTTTGGTGATCATGATACAGGTCTGGAAATGAGAGTGCTTCGGCGGCGTCTCGCCAATTCACGCTTATCGATGACCTCGTCTGACTCATCAATGATTTCTCTCCCAAGGATTTCTTCCAGTATGTCCTCCAAGGAGATCAGACCTGAAAGGCCCCCATATTCGTCGATGACTACGAAGAGCTTCTGCCTGGTGGCCATGAAGTCAGTAAAGACGTTGTTCAGTTTGGCCGAATCGACCACAAAGTGCACCGGCCTCATCAGCGAGGTCAATGGTCTATCCTTTTTCCCTTGGGAGAAGGCTGAGAATAACTCTTTCGTCAGAACAATGCCCACCACATCCTCCGTATCCCTGTCATAGACCGGAAATCGGCTATGTTCCCATTTCTTTGACGTCTTGCTTGCTTCTTCTACGGAGAGATGCTCACTGAGGGAAAAGATAACGGTCCTTGGCGTCATCACATTTTTGACCGTTTTTTCATCCAGGGACAAGATGTTTTCTATCACTCTCTTCTGGTACTTTTTAATGCCTCCTGTTCGAAGGCTGATCTGAGCCATGATTCTCAGCTCATTGGGCGATACAGACTCATCGGCTTTCCCCCGGGCAATGAGTCCCGTGATATGACCGCAAAGCCATATGATAGGAGTCATCAAACTTACCAGAATTTTTAACGGGTATGCGACAAGAGGGACTAGAGGCCCGGCATAGATGACCCCTGCGGTCTTGGGGATGACTTCTGAGAAGATCAAAATGATCAGAGTGAAAAAGGCAGAAAAGTACCCCAGCCATTGATGCCCAAATACCATGGTCGCGGCCGATCCGGCAACAGCTGCACCGGCTGTATGAGCAATGGTATTCAGGGATAATATGGCAGTAATGGGCCTGTCCACATTTTCTCGCAATTCTTTGAAGATTTTTCCGCTCGTCTTCTTTTCCTGGACCATCGCTTCAACGCGCCTCATGGGCATCGAATAAAGGACCGCTTCAAAAAGGGAGCACCCTGCTGAAATAAAGAGTGCACAACCTACGGCAATGATAAGTTCAAACATTTTTCACCAAACGCCTCCAAGAGTCTACAGTTGAAAAACTTCTCATTTACGCCCTCATTCTTCTCCCCAACTCTGATCGATTTTGCCACGGGAAGATCAGCGGGCCACTAATCCTCAAGTCTGCCGGCATCTGCAAGTTTTCCAGGACTATTCACATTAAGAAAGGATTTCAATCTTGAATCAAAGGATCGAATCTCTTTCTCTTTCACATACCGTACTCTGATATTATCAAAGAATTTGATGATCTGATAACCTTGTGCGTCAATCAGTTGCTTTATGGCAGGGAGGCAGTTTCTGGTGTAGATGGCATGGAGCGGTTCTATCTTCCAGTCTACCTTGGGAACAACGGCGTCAAAGTCACCCTTTATTTCAACCATGTGGCGGATAAGATCGCTCTGAAGAAAGGGCATATCACATGCCACGAAAAACCCTGATTCATTGGATATAGCCTCTAATCCGGTATAAACGCCACCGAGAGGACCAAGGCCCTTGATGAGGTCCTCGTGCATTGGGAGCTGGAGATAGTCGTATTCGCGGGGATTGTTGGTGATAATAATCAGGTTTTCAAATAGGGGCTGCACAACACTGATGACCCTCTCAATCAACCGCGTCCCCTCAACTTCCACCAGGGCCTTGTTTTTTCCATAGCGGAGACTTTTTCCACCGGCGAGGATGATCCCGGTGATGTCTTTCGAACTTGAGGTGATGAGACTAGAATCCTTCGATGCGACGGACATGACTGTATATGCGATTGGAGTCTTTCGCCATATCTATGAGCGTGACGTTATATAACTTGGCTGCCCGGACGGCCCTCGATGTCGGTCGGGACATGACAACGAAGAGCGGTACACCGGTGCGTACTGTCTTGAGAATCATCTCAAGGCTGGCCCTACCGCTGGAGAGTAAAATCTTGTCATGACATGGGATCTTTTTGATAAGAGCGGCTCCGATGACTTTATCAACGGCATTGTGACGTCCCATATCTTCAGCGCAAACCAGTGGCTTTCCATCTGAATCCAAAAGGAGAGCGGCATGGGCGCCACCGGTTTTCCTGTAAAGAGGTTGATACTGTTCCAAGGTTTGCGGTAATCGCTCGAGCACAGCCATGGAGAACTTCTTTTTACTCTTTACCCTTCCCAGTCCTCTCTCCAGGTCATCATAATTCTCTTTTCCGCAAATGCCACAGCTGGAATAGGATGTCCTCATCTCCTTTTTTTCAGGCAGTTGTGACCTTATTGAGGGGATCTTGACCTTTGCTTGAATGATTTGCTCCCCATCTTCCTTTCCAAGGGGAGTAATGAGACACTCTTCTATATCGGAGATCTTGTTAATGAGTCCTTCCGTATAGACGAAACCGGTGACAAGCTCTCTGGCCATCCCTGGGGTGAACATGATCAGAGTGCTTGTCTGATCGTTGACGATAATCTCGATAGGAGTCTCCAGAATAAGATGACTCGAGACCGGTAAGATCCGGCCGTCAGCGTAGGTGAAGGATCGAAGGGATGAATACATGTCTTTGGGCGTCATCTGGAAAATATGTTAACGTACTAAAGAGTGTGTCAAAGATTCAATATGATCAGCGATCATTCCTGTGTCGAGCAAAAAAAATTCCTATTAATAGCTAGTTAGATGATTTCTATGAGAACCGTCAATTTCCTCTCTCACAGAGTTCCACTAAAACCCCATTGGTTTCTTTGGGATGAATAAAGGCAATTTTTGCCCCTCCCGCCCCTTTTCTCGGTGCCTGATCAATCAATCGCACCCCTTTTTCTTTCAGCTCTTTGAGCGCTTCTTCTATGTCTTCCACACGAAAGGCGATATGCTGAACACCTTCTCCGCGAGAATCCAGGTATTTTGCGACCGGCCCGTCCGAGTCAGTGGATGCCAGTAATTCTACTTCGCTGTCTGCAACGGGTACGAAAGCCACGTTGACTTTCTGATCTGCCACATGTTCAATATCTTCGATTTTAAGCCCCAATATATCGGTGTAGAACTTGCCTGCCTGTTCGATCCCCTTTACGGCGATGCCGATGTGATCAATGCGTTTTACTTTCATATCCCCTCCTCAATTTCGCTGGAAATTCTTGCCTTTACTGGCAAGGTGTATTATATTGATCGAACCCTAGGAATCTCCTCAACATCGTGAACTACTAGGTCTTTTGAATGTGCCATTTGCCCGTCCAGCAGAATCCCACTGAAGGGGCCCCTGGGTGATGCGAGGGGTGTGGACAGGCCGATGGAGGCTGAATTCCCTAAGTTTTTAACCTACTTGATGCTCGAAGTCCAGAGGTTTTGTCCGTGAAGAGAGGCCCATACGATTTTCTGTCCGCCGGGTCCCAGGCGTCCATACCGCGGCAGGCGGATTTTGATCAGCTTGAGGCCACCGAACTCTATTGTCCCCAATGCGGTCGATCCGTCCAGGTCAAAAAGTCTCTACTCCTGATTTTGCCTGAGGGGGAGAAGTATGAGTATCGGTGCCAATTTTGTGGGACCACAGTGGGAGATAAGATGGATCGTTTTTGAATAATCCTCGGGCGTACGGAAGGCCTGATCTGCAGTCATATCAGTCCTGGACGGCCAACAGGGTGTTTTTTTGTTTGGGTTCAAAGTCTTGTTTTCCTATGCTCTGCAAACTGGAGGCCCTTTTCGAGAGGGCTTCTTGATGGCTCCCTTTCAGCGGGAGGAAAGTGATTCTCAGTATTGAAAAGACGTTCTAAGGAGGATACCTGATGAAAGAATTTGTCGTCTTCGTATTTGCGGCATGTGCTGTGTTTTGTGTGACCTCGCCCCTTCTGGCTGGAGGCATAGACAACAAGACCAATTACAGTGCGGACTACATTCGGACTCTCAATCGGAATGCCGCAACCGACTCGGCCGATGCCGTGGTCTACAACCCCGCGGGTGTGATGAAGATGGAGGATGGGAAGTACCTGAAACTCGATCTTCAGTATACCGCCCTCAAAGAAGCCGCCAATTGGATTGGCGGCACGGAATTCGAGTCTGATGCAACAGATATTGTTCCCGCCCTGTTTGCCCTTTATAAAAAGGACCGGTTGGCGGCCTTTGTAGCCTTTTCCATCCCTGCCGGAGGGGGGACCGTAGAATTTGAACAGGGGAATGCAACGACAACCGGGATCGGTATAGAATTAATCCCTAGTTTTATGGGTGCCTACAGCACGATCTCCAATCAATACCTTGAAGGCAAAAGCGTTTACTATGGCTATACCGTGGGAGGGGCCTACGCCTTTAATGATATGTGTTCTGTGTCCCTGGCCGCACGATATATAAACGCAGAAAAAGAGGCCAATGGATTTGTCACGTTGTCTGGCCTGTGGCCTGATGAGACTTTTGCGGTGGACTACGAGCAGGACGACGGTGGGTTAGGTTTCATTCTGGGTGTCAATTTCACCCCTGCGGAGGACTGGAATATTGGGGTGAGGTATGAAACCAAGACAGGCCTTGATCTGGAATACACGGTAAATAAAGATGATGTAGATTCACTTACCCCTGACCCTGGTGGTATTCTTCCTCCGACCGGTACCGTCGAGAACAGAGATCTCCCCGCTATATTTGGTCTTGGGGTGGCCTACACGGTTTCGCCAAAAATCAAGATTGAAGCCGACCTGACTTACTATCTGAACGAGGACGCGGATTGGTCAGACCCAAAGTTTCGCGACGTGGATAATGGCTTTGATCTGGGTATCGCCCTGGAATATACCTTTAGCCCAGAGCTGAAAGGAAGTTTAGGGTACTTGTTGACCCAAACCGGGTTAGACCCGGACGGCCTCCTCCCTGAGTGGCCGGAGTTGGACGCCCACACTTTTGCTGCAGGGGTAGCCTATGAATTCAATTCCGCCTGGACTTCAAACGCGGGTCTGGCAAAAACTTTCTATGGCGATGAAGCAACAAGCTCCGGGATAACGCTCGAAAAAGACCTTATGCTGCTGGCCGTCGGCGTTCAGTACAGATTTTAAGATCGCTGCGCAATTTTATTCTAGGAGAGACCCATATGAAAGTCCTTGTGAGTGATGATCTTTCGGATTTGGGTGTCGAGATCTTTCAGGAGACCCCCGAAATCGAAGTGGACGTCAATACGGGCCTTAGCCCTGAAGAACTGAAGGCTATTATCGGCCGGTACCACGGGCTTGTGATCCGGAGCGCAACCAAAGTGACGGACGAGATCATAGAGGCTGCCGACAATCTCAAGGTGATCGGGCGCGCCGGAATCGGTCTGGACAATGTAGATATCCCCGCGGCCAGCCGAAGGGGAATTGTGGTGATGAACACGCCGGAAGGCAACACCGTCACCACAGCAGAACATACCGTAGCCATGATGATGGCCCTTTCCCGGAATATCCCGGAGGGGACGACTTCTCTCAAGCAGGGGAAATGGGAAAAGAAAAAACTACAGGGCCGAGAGCTCTATAATAAGACACTGGGGCTGATCGGTGTCGGCAAGGTCGGAAGAATCGTGGCGGATAGGGCAAAAGGAATGAAGATGAAGGTCATCGCCTATGATCCCTACCTTAGGCCGGAGACTCTGGATGAACTGGATGTAGAGCCTGTCTCCTTTGAAGAGTTGCAGGAGAGGTCCGATTACGTCTCAATCCATACCCCTAGGACTGATGAAACCACTAATCTAATCAACAAGGAAACCATGGCCAATATGAAGAAAGGGGCCATGCTGGTCAATTGCGCCCGCGGTGGAATCGTCAATGAAGATGATCTCTATGATGCCCTGAAATCAGGTCATCTAGGGGGTGCGGCACTTGATGTTTTTGTAGCTGAACCGCCCGGACATATGAAACTGATGGGTTTGCCCAACTTTATCTGTACACCCCATCTCGGGGCATCAACTAGGGAGGCCCAAGATAATGTGGCCATGGATGTAGCTGAGCAAATCGTCGCATACCTGTTGCACGGAACAGTGAAGAATGCGGTGAATGTGCCGAACATTGGCCCGGAGCTTGTGAACGTCCTAAGACCCTATGCATCCTTGGCCGAGAAAATGGGCTCTTTGCAGGCCCAACTTGTGGACAGCGGGATTTTGGAGGTCGAGATCAATTATGCCGGAAAGGTAACAGAATACGATGTGACCCCTTTGACCACGGCTACGCTAAAGGGGCTTCTTACTCCTATCCTAAAAGATGATGTGAATTTTGTGAATGCCTCGTTAGTTGCCTCTGACAGGGGAATTAAGGTGGTGGAGTCGAAGACTAAGACATCGCAGGATTTTTCCAGCCTCATCAAGCTTAGGGTAAAATCCGTGGAAGGAATGAACATCGTCTCAGGCACCATCTTTGGCAAGACCTTGCCCAGGATTTTACGCCTCAATGATTTTTATCTTGAAGCCATTCCCGAAGGGCACATCCTGATGATAGAGAATGAAGATGTGCCAGGGGTCATCGGTCTGATCAGTACGGTTCTGGGAGAACATAAAGTAAACATAGGCCGTATGCATGTGGGACAGGAAAGGGCAAAAAAACAAAATGTTGTATTGCTGACCACAAATGTTTCTGTCAATGACGAAGTCCTTGAAGCCATTTGTGGTTTGGAGTGTGTCTTTTTTGCCCGAAGAATAGAGTTATAATGAGAGACAACAGTTTCAAGGGGGCCAGAACAATGGGTGAAGAAGAGAAAGGATTTGTGATAAAGGATAAACGGTCTTTGGACGGAAAGGGTGAGTTGAAAGAAGAAGGGCAAGAAGAAGAGATCAAGGGGGAGGAGAAGAAGGAAGAGCCAAGAAAGGAAGAGCCCCAGAGGGTCCCTCTCCCAGAGGTCAGTCTGAGTTCACTGGTTTTCAGTCTCAGTTCATCTGCCCTGCTGCATCTCGGAGAGATTGCTGATCCCCAGACTGGGGAAAAGAAAGAGGACTTTGCCCTGGCCAAACACTCTATCGATACCATTGGCATGTTGAAGGAAAAGACCGAAGGCAATTTAACCGAGGAGGAAGACAAATTTCTTGAGTCGATCCTTACTGATCTCAGATGGCGTTATGTGAAGGCCACGAAATAGACCTTGGCGCCATAATACTCATGACCAATGTTCGCTTTGGTCACACCAAATCTTTTTTTGAAATGAGGATATGATGGATAGCATGAAAAGAGGACGAAAACTACTGATTATTGGATGGGCCATACTCTTTCTGGCCGCTGGCGTGATGTTTGCCACACTCTTTGCGGACGTTCCGGCACCCTCTGCCCAAACGGCGGGAACCATGCCGGCGTCTCCCGGATCTTTTTCCGGATTGGTCAAGGAGGCGAGGGATTCAGTGGTCAATATCAGTACGGTCAAGATTATTAAGCGAGAGCAGATGTTTGGATCGCCGTTCGGTCAGGATGATTCGTTCAGTGATATGTTTGAGCGGTTCTTTGGAGACCGGATCCCTCGGGAGTCGCGGCAGACCAGCCTGGGGTCCGGTTTTATTATCGACAAAGACGGCTTTATCCTGACGAACAATCATGTGGTGGAACGGACTGACGAGATCAAAGTGATGCTGGCTAATGGAATGGAATATGACGCAGAAATCGTCGGCCGCGACCCCAAAACAGACCTGGCTTTGATACGCATAGAGGCTGAGGAAGATTTGAAGCCTCTTCCCATGGGGGACTCGGAAGAGCTGGAGGAGGGTGACTGGGTCCTGGCCATCGGAAACCCTTTTGCTTTCAATCATACGGTAACGGCAGGCATTGTCAGCGCCAAATACAGGGACCTTGGCGGGGCCTATGATAATTATATCCAAACCGACGCCTCCATTAATCCTGGGAACAGTGGCGGCCCCCTCTTGAATACTCGAGGCGAAGTGGTGGGCATCAACAATATCATTGTTTCCGGGAGCGAACGCGGAGGGAGCATTGGCATCGGTTTTGCCATTCCCATCAACATGGCCAAGGATCTACTGCCACAGCTCAAGAAAGGGAGGGTGATCAGGGGATGGTTGGGGGTTATGATTCAAGGGATTACGCCGGAACTCAAGGAGAGTTTTGAGTTGAAAGAGGAAGAGGGCGCCCTGGTCTCTGAAGTCACTCCAGGAGGGCCCGCCGAGGAGGCAGGGATAAAGGAAGGCGATGTCATTGTCTCTTTTGACGGGAAAAAGATTCGGGAGATGAAAGATCTTCCCATTATTGTGGCTTCCACGCCTGTGGGAAAGATTGTGACGGTGGAGGTCATTCGAGAAGGGAAGAAAAAGCGTTTTGAGGTGAAAATCGCCGAATTGGACAAGGAGATAGAAGAAGGAGAGACTCAGATCGAAGAAAAGAGAGATTTGGGCATCACCGTAGATGAAATCACTCCTTCGATGGCACGTCAGCTTGGCCTTACCGATGAAAGAGGGGTGGTTGTCGTTCGGGTCGAAAGTAACTCACCGGCGGAGGAGGCCGGTATTGAGCGGGGGGATGTCATTCGGGCAATCAACCGTGAGCCGGTGAACGATGTGGAGACATATAGGGAGAAGATCCGTCAACATAAGAAGGGGGATGTTATCCTTTTTCATGTAAAGAAACGGGGTGGTCCTACCCTTTTTGTGCCTCTGAAAGTCCAGGAATAGAACAGTGGGGGTGACAAGAAAGAGCTGGGAGAGGGTGGAAAGGTCTTCCAAATATGTGCCTCTGAGGGAATAAGTTGTCGCTTGTCACTTCTCAATCGTCACTTTTTACAATCAGAACCCCCGCCAAGTTAAACTTGCGCTTGAAGGTCACGGGTCAGCGGCCGGATGGGTACCATGATTTGATTTCCATCATGATCCCAATAGACCTTTGTGACGTCCTCGGTCTAAGACTCA
>CAZCCX010000061.1:0-10674 GCA_964497115.1 uncultured Desulfobacteraceae bacterium | reverse complement strand
ATTTCCGCTACGCTCCAACAAGCCTGCGGGGAATGCGCTCGCTGTGCATTTTCAATCACTCAAAAATTGAGAAAAGGTTTTGTCGTTGCAATAAATAGAAAAGATACCCCTCTCCGAAGGGTAATCATAGATTAGAGAAGCACAAAATGAGTGAAGGATTCAAGGAAAAACTATCCTATGCAATATATAAAAGCGCATATCTCATTTACTCCTTTGTCCATGAGAAAACAGCGGAACAGCCGGTTCCGGTTTTAGAGATATCGGAACTCTCAATGCCGCTTTGTCCATTTCCTCCACATCTCAACGAGTTATTAAACACCAGAAGAGCCGAAAATTATCAAACTCTTTGAAGCTGTGGAAAAACCGGAATCGCCGGTTCCTATTCAAGACGGCCTGATTACCAAAATGCTTATATATCAATATGTTACCTGATTGGCATAGGTGTTGCCTATAGCTAATAGCAAAGTTGATGAGGTTGCCCGGGGAGGGCAGACATAGGAGTAACAGGAGGTGATGTGAGATGGAACTCATGCCATGGAGGCCGTTTGGCAGGTTAACACCCTTGCGTAGGGAGATGGATAATTTGTGGAGTCGTTTTTTCAGCGATTTTCCCGTACTCAGAAGACATGAAGGGGAATGGGTTCCTTCAGTGGATGTTTCCGAAGATAAGGAGAGTTACATCGTCCAAGCCGAACTTCCCGGGATGGAAGCAAAGGACGTAAATGTGAGTATCTCCGGAAATATGTTGATCATCAAAGGGGAGAAGAAAAAGGAAGAAGAGAAGAAAGATGAGCATCATCATTCTGTGGAACGATACTACGGCTCGTTCCAGCGTTCTTTCCAGCTCCCGGCCAATGTGAAAACAGATAAGATCGATGCGACCTTTGATAAGGGCGTATTGAAGATTGCGCTGCCCAAGACTGAGGAAGCCAAGAAAAAAGAGATAGAAATCAAGGTGAAGTAAAGAACTGCCCTCCCCCGGCTCTCAGATATGAAATCGATATAGCTATATATGCGGATACCATAAGATGAGGGGCTGATAAATATGTTCAAAAGAATTCTATACCCGACGGACTTTTCGGATGTCTCGAAAAAGGCCTTGGATTAGATCAAGCAATTGAAGGAGAGCGGAGGCGAGACGGTCATCCTTCTTCAATGTCATCGATGAGCGACAAATTCAGGCCATAGAGAGCTTTGTGTCCGAGCATGCCGACAAGCTGGCAAGAGACATCATGGAAAGCGACAGCCTAGAAATGGAATACATCGAGAAGGAGTTGGCGCAGGCGGGGTTCCATGTCAAATCAAGACAGTTTTACCCATCTCTCTTCTAACCGCAACAGATGTGGCAGGGTTTAAGATTCTTTTAGGGTTCGCCACGATTTTCTTCCCTTTGCCTATCGGATATCAAACCTGTGGACGAATGGCGCATGCCAGCGTAATATGTGTAGCGGTCACTGCCTGTCGGCAGAAGTCCCGGAGGAATGGAAAAGAATATGAAATTTCTGTTTAAGCGATTAAACACAAAAAGCCTAAGGCAAATCCTATGGAACCTCACCCTGATATCATTCGGCAGCGCACTGTGTGCGGTTTCCATAAACGGGATTCTTATCCCTCAGAAATTTCTGAGCTCAGGTTTTGTGGGACTGGCCCTGACAATCCACTATTTCTTCCCCGCTTTGACTTTAGCCTGGATCTACTTTTCCCTCAATGTTCCGCTCTTTGTCGTGGGGTGGAAAATCGTGGGAAGACGCTTCTTTTTCTACAGCCTTGCAGGGATGGTCATCTTTTCCTGCGCTGTGCAGTGGATACATGTCTGTGTGCCGATTCAAGACAAAATACTGAACGCCCTATTGGCGGGGATCATTACGGGGGTCGGGTCCGGGATCATTCTCAGGTCCTTGGGGTCTGGAGGGGGGCTGGATATCCTTTCGGTCATCATGCTTCAGCGGTTTTCCATTCGCCTGGGGTCCACGAGCCTCGCTTTCAACGCCGTTATCCTCATGGGCGGCGCCCTCCTCTTTACCCTAGAAAGGGCGCTTTACACGCTGGTCTTCGTTTTCGTTAGCTCTTACGTGCTTGATATCGTTGTTACGGGGCTGAGCCAGAGAAAAACGGTCTTTATCATCTCGCCCAAATGGAAGGAGATCTCTGAAGAGATTCTGTACAAAATCGGACGCGGATTGACGATTATTGAAGGCAAAGGGGGATTTACAGGCCAAAACGAGCAGATCATTTATGCGGTGATCACCTTTCGAGAGTTGGTGGAGTTCAAAAGGATCATTCGAAGAAAGGACCCCTCGGCCTTTGTGGTGGTCACGGACACCCTGGAAGTGATGGGAAACCGCATCGGAACGCAGCCTCATTGGTAGGCTTTTCGGTCATAGCCCACCAGTGCAAAAAGCATTTGACAAGATTACAGGATCAACAAGATAGATGAATCGCTTCAACACCTATGGGAAGCCCTGTTAGGAAAAACAAGTTCACTTATTCTTCCTGACAGGGCTTCCCCAAGTCCCAATGAGATATCATTGGGACACCCGCAAAGCGGGTGTTTAAGCGATTTTGCAGGACTACGGCTGTTCTTAATCTCGTAAATCCTGCTCATCCCGTCAGAAGGGAGGGAACGGTTCCACACTACCCTTGAGGATCGAAGCCCAAGCCGGGTCTGGTTGTCGGGAAAAGGATGCCTTTTCGGAGAATGACGGCGCCATCAGACGGATCTCCAACAAGGCCCAGATGGCCATCCAGGTCCGCATAGGCCACGTTTGGCCGGGCCAGGGCAAAGTGAAGGCCGGCAGCAATGGCCAGGGCGGCTTCGTCCATACACCCCACCATGACCTCCAGCCCGGCGGATCGGGCCACCCCGTTGATCTGAAGGGCCTCTGAGATCCCGCCCACCTTCATCAGTTTGACGTTGACCATGTCGGCCAAACCACGGCGGGCAATTCGAAAGGCATCTCTCAAGGTCATGAGGCTTTCATCGGCCATCACAGGAATGGGCACCCGACGGGTGACACGACTGAGCAAATCGGGCTCGCCTTTGGGGGTAGGCTGCTCGATCAATTCAAGGTCGACCTTCTGGGTCTCTTGAACAAACCTCACGGCTTCTTCCACCGAAAAACCCTGATTCGCATCAAACCGAAGTTCGACACCCTTACCCACCGCCTCCCTGACCTTGATCACCCGTTCAATGTCCGAATCCACGTCTATCCCGCCCTTGAGCTTGAGGCATTTGAACCCGTCTAAAACCCATTCCCGAGCCCGCTCGATCGTCTCTTTTTCAGGGAGTATACCGATGGTCACACTGGTCTTCATGCGATCCCTGAATCCGCCCAGAAGCCTCCAGAGCGGCAAATTGCTTTTCTTTCCCAGAATATCAAAAAGGGCCATGTCCAGGGCCGCGAGGGCTGAGTGTCGACCTTTCAGTAGCGGTTTGACCCTTTCAAGGAGCATGGTGAAGCGGAGAGGATCTGATCCTCTGATGATGGGCGCGACGACGTCTTCGAAGGCCCGTAGCACACTGTTAGGGGTCTCCCCCGTAACTTCTAGATCCGGTGCCGCACACCCATACCCTATGACGGCTTCATTGGTTTCAAGGCGAAGAAAAACATTGCTGACCTGATCGATGGTTTCATATGCGATGGTGTAGGGCTCTGCCAGGCGCATCGTAACCGGCCATGCCTGTATCTGGGTAATCTTCATGGATTCAGTACCGCCTCTGGTAGATCTCGTCCAGACTCAGATTCTTCACATCTTCGACAAACTCGACGAGACGGGCGATTATCACGCTCCACATACGCTTGCCCTTGTCTTGGTCTGCCTTGGTGGGATCCCCGAGCACACCGGTGCGGGAAATCTTGGAGGTATACGCGTACCACCCAACACTCCTCTTGGATGTAAAGTCCAAATACCGGCTGGAAAACTTCGGAACGAATTTCCGTACAGCATCCAGTTTGACCAGATCGGGACGAGTCGCCAAGTTCATGCTGGTTTCAATCTCTCCTGCGTGCACATCATTGGGGGTTTCAGCCATGGCGTAGATATCCGGGTCACTGGTCTCACCGGTGTCCACACAGGTGAAGATATGCGCATCTCGATTAATCATCTGGGCGGCGAAGTGGAGGGCCGGGCTGTTCCCTCCATGTCCGTTGATGATGATCAGCTTTGAAATACCGTGTCCCGAGGCGCTCATCCCGATCTCATAGACGAGTTGGGAGAGCGTCTCGGGGCTTACACTGAGGGTGCCGCTAAAATCTTCATGGTGATAAGAGACCCCATAGGCAACCAGCGGGAGAACAATGGGCTTGGGATCCCGGCAGGCCTCTGCAACCTGGCGAGCAAGATAATCGGCGTCAAAGGCATCTGTATCCAGGGGTAGATGAGGCCCGTGTTGTTCAATGGCGCCTACAGGTAAAAGAGCGATGTCCACCTCTTTGAAACGGGCTTGTGCATCAGTCCAGGTGAGCTCTCCCAAGCGGTAAGGTGTCTTGGACTGCAACCGATCCCTGCCTGCCTTGTGTGATAGAGATTTGACCTTGCTGGGTACATCAAAGGGATAGGGCCTTTTTAAGGCCGGATCGTTCAATAAATCGAAGTCAGTCCATGACCGTCCTCTGCGCTTCACTGCACCCCCCGCGTGATGAAGGAAGAGCTTGTACAACGGCTCACGCAGATCTCTTGGGATTCCTTCTATAGGAGACCTCTCCGAATCGAACCGTAGTTTCATGGTTTCTGGCCTCTCACGCGCCTCAACGGCACCAATGGATGGTCTGTCTAAGTCACCTTTCTGGTTCAAAAGGAAGGCCAGATGCTCAACGTCCTCTCTTTCTTGATGATTGCCTTTCAGTTCCAGACTCTTGAGGCAATCTTCAACATTTTCATGCGAATAGCCGCAACGGCCCGGATCAGCCCCTATCGCGGTCAGTATGCCCACAATACGGCGGCACTTCTCACATCGGCCGCAGGGACGCACCCGTTCCCCCTCCTTGTGACTTGCATGGCAAGAGACCTGGTGCCGCTGCAATTCCGGGTAGCGTTCAACCAGAAACCTCTCGATCAGAAGCTCTGAAAAGGGTCTCAAAACTGAGAACTGGCTGATTCCCCACCCCTTGTGATGGAAATATCGGGTCATGGCATCGTCGAAATACCTGCTCTGATCGAATAGGCCGTCATAATGCGTAATGCCCTTAGACGTGAGCCTTCGTGTGGTATCAAACTCATCCCCCACAAGAAGACGGCCGATCCCCCGCTTTCTCAAAACAGGGAGGGCACCAAAGAGGAATACGGCCACCGTCCAAAGGCGGATGGGATATTCATCCGAGCGAATTTCCGCGAAATCCTGTCGAATGAAAGGAAGGTGTCGTAACATCCAGTTAAACACCCTGTCTGAATTGGTCCAGACGCGGGATGTGTTTGGGATTTCCTCCGCAAAATAGCGATAGGCGTTCAAGGCTGTGAACCAGTGCCTTCCGGATTCATTGATGAAGATGGGATGGACTTCTTTTCCCAACTCTCTCATCAGGCCAAAGCTCAAGAGACTGTCCTTGCCGCCGCTGGACATGACGGCATATCTTGATGGGTCCGCGTGCCAGCCGTTGCCGCTATCCTGCCCACTGCCTTGCCGGGAGGGGGTCGGGGCGGGAGCGAACAAAATCTGCGCCATCGAATAGCTTTCCCGCTTGACCCACGGGAGTTCTGTAGCGGGACCGCGAAGAAAAGGATTGGGATCGAGAAACTTTTTCACGAAGATCTCCCGGGCCGTGTTTTCTGCCATCCTCTTTATGAATCGTTGGTCATCATGGTCGAACCGGCCGTGCAAAATAATCTCATCGCAGAAAAGTCCATAGTTCAAAGCGACCTGCACGGAAAGCATGCTCGCCAGATTGAGTGAGGTGGCTTCATTCATGAAAAAGACGTCTTCTTCGTACCGATAGATCAGTTCCGCGGTATCTGTGTTCCCCTTGCGAGTCACCTCATAAGGGGTGATGATCCGCCGCTTTTCCAGACGCACAGGACCCACTTCAAGCCTCTCAATGACTCCGAGGACCTTCAGAGAATCTTCTTTGGATATCGAGGTTCCAGTTCTTTTCTTATTCTTCAATGGTGTTTCCTCAGCTTTGAGACTTGACGTACGGCTTCAAGGCGTCGACCACGCAGCCGGCACCCTCCCATAAGACGTCACAGGCCGGAAGACCTGTGGTCTTGGTGATCTCCGCACAGACTGAAGGGACTTCCTCCTTGTTCAGATGTTCGTGGTTGACCGTGATGGCGATCACATGCTTTCCGGAGAGGAGTTCAATGGCCTCAATCTGTCTTTCCAATGAGTGGAGGGGATACCCGGGAAAGCCGTCATATTCTTTCCTGGCCGGTGCGTGCTGAAGGACCACCACATCGGGCCTTCCCGCGGCGAGAATCTCGAACCCTCCGGGATAGGCGGGGTTCATCAGACTCCCCTGCCCTTCAATGATAATCACATCGGGTCGGGTCTCATTCCAGGCCGTCCACACGGCTTGTTCTATTTCCCCGGACACAAAGTCGTTGATCAGGGAGTCGAGAATAATGCCGTACCGCGCCCCCTGCATCCATGCGGTCTGTCCGGTGCCGATGAACTCCGCCGAGAATCCGGCATGCTTCAAGGCGTCAAAGACCATCCAAGCCGTGGTGCGTTTTCCGATAGCCGAATCCGTCCCCAGAAGCGCCACTTTCAGGGAGGTGACCTGCTCGATCTTGCCTGTGAAGAAATGGAGTGCACTGCGCGGCGGCGGTTTTCGCACATCACGGATCAGGACATCATGTCGGGCGGACAAACCGGCGATCTCTTCATCTTCGGAGATAAAATCATGAAGCCCCGAGTCTACATTGAGCCCTAGCTTAATTGCACTTAAGACGTCACCACGAGCTGCACGGGTAAGACGGCCCCCGTCCGGGGCCAATCCCATCACCAGATGGGTGGCCTGACGGGCGTTCGACTCGGCGGCCTTTACGGCCTTTTCAATGTTGCCGTAAATGGGGATGCCCGCATGCCTGCCGTCCAAGAGCATTCCTGCGTCCGTGCCTGCATGGTGTGAATCCACCACCGACAGGATACGATAGCGAAGGGATCTGCGGACCAGGCCATGCGCCGTTTTTCCGTTCAACGTTCCAAAAGCGCCCTCACAATAGATAATCGCATGACCCTCTGGAAAATCGTGCATCACTTCCTCCCCGTAAGGACCACCACATATCGGTCACCCGGAAGGGACTCCTTCCGATGCTTTTCAAGCAGGACGATGAGGCCTGCCGTGGAAGCGGGCAGGACACTCAGACCTTCCTTCTCTCTGAGGAGCCGGGAATAGGTCACCATTCCCTTGTCACTGGCATAGGAGGCCCAGCCCCCTGTGGCCCTAACGGCCTCCAGGGCCTGATCCCCATCGATGGAATGCCAGTTGATCAAGGGCTCATTGACGGCCGTCTCACGAATCTTTTCCGGTGGAAGGTCGTCGCAGCTCGCAGAGTTCTTTATGAAGGCCCTTATGATGGGATTCTTGTTGTGAGAAGAGCCCGCCACGATACGGGGCATTCGCGATGTCTTCCCCCGGCGGTAAAGACTGAGAAACCCCCTATAGATCCCCGCAACCGTCGTCCCGTTTGAGACGGGCACGCCCACCGCGGCCGGGGCATCCCGAAGATCGTCATAGATCTCAGAGGCAATCTGGCCGTAGGTCTTGATCTGGATCGTGGTGTTGTCGCCACCCGGGTTCGCGTCATAGATCTCCTCGGATTCCGCCCTCTCCTGGGAGACAAGCACGGCCCTTTCGTAGTCTCCTTCAACACGATGGATTTCCGCGCCGTAATCCAACATCTCTTTAACGCGCTTTGTGCCGTAATCTTTTGGAATGAAGACCACACAACGCAGACCGGCCATGGAGGCGGCCAGGGCCGTGGCCACACCGTAATTGCCGCAGGTGGCCAGGGTAATGGCATCAAAACCCCGCCTCATGGCGTCCTTGGCCTGTGCAAAGGCGATGCGGTCCTTTTGAGTGCCCGTGGGGTTTCCCCCTTCAAACTTGAGATAGACCTGCCGCAGGCCTACTTCCCGCTCGATGTTCCGCGCCCGGGAAAGGGTGGTATCCCCCACCTCGGAATCCGTAATATCCTCATAGGCCTCGAGGCGGTCGGCTAGCGGCTGGTCTTTGTCTGCGGCGATGCGCTTTTGCGTATCCAGCTCCGGCGCAATGACCGGCGCTTGGGAACTCGCTCCATCGAGCAGAGGGAGGACAATATCGTCCAGCCCTACGGGTTCTCTCACACTCTTTCCACGCATACAAACCTCCCGGGATTGGTTGTCATTTACCCCTAGCCTCAAAGGAATTGCAATCCGACATCAAGTTCTATAGAGTTTTTGAGCACACTCAGCATGCAATCATTTAGTTGATTATCCGAGCTTTTCATTTGCTTTCATACCTCTTGTAGACTTCACAGACGGACACTGAACATGTGACAATGCCGTGGCACATAGAACGCCTACGCTCTCTTATCGAGATTGCCTCTCTACAACGGCATCCTAAAATGATGTTTCTAAAATAAAAGAATAGCCCCTCATACGTCAGAGGGGCTATGTAAAGAATATGTCTCTTCTTCAGTGCCTTTCTCCACAGCAAGCGAGGAGCAAAATGCTAACTCTTCCTGGAGGTCACAGTCTGAAAGGAGGTAATCTGCTGTTTCACCTTGCTGCTTTTGCACTTCGGACATTTGAATTTTCTCTTTTCATATTCCGATATCGCCATGGTGAGAGTGAATCGCTTACGGCATTTTTCACACTTGAATTCATATACAGGCATTTTGTATCCTCCTGAAAGGCGCGTTTAAAGGGGCCTAATACATGTCATCATCCATAGGCATGGCTGGTGCGGCTCTTTTCTTCTCCGGCTTCTCCGCCACCATCGCCTCGGTGGTGATAAGGAGTCCCGCCACAGAGGCTGCGTTCTTCAGGGCCAATCGGGCCACCTTGGTGGGATCAACGATCCCCTTTTCCATCAGGTCTTCATATTCTCCCGTTTCCGCATTAAAGCCGAAATTGCCGTTTCCTTCCGCAACCCGTTTTGCGACAATGGATCCTTCAAAGCCCGCATTGTGGGCAATCTGTCGAATGGGCTCTTCAAGGGCCCGTTTCACCAGTCTTACGCCCAACTGTTCTTCACCTGGCAATTCAAGCGTATCCAGGGCCTTCATCGCCCTGATAAATGCCACGCCACCCCCTGGGACAATCCCCTCCTCCACGGCAGCCCGTGTTGCATTGAGTGCATCCTCCACCCGGTCCTTCTTCTCCTTCATTTCAATCTCGGTAGCGGCGCCTACATTGACCACCGCGACACCCCCGATCAACTTGGCGAGGCGTTCCTGGAGTTTCTCCCGGTCATAGTCACTGGTGGTCTCCTCGATCTGCACTCTGATCTGTTTGACCCGCCCCTCCAAGGCCTTGCGATCACCGCCCCCATCCACAATGGTGGTGTTGTCCTTGTCCACTGTGATCCGTTTGGCCGTACCCAGGTCATCAAGGGTAATTTTCTCCAGTTTTATCCCCACGTCCTCACTGATCACCTCCCCGCCTGTTAGGACGGCAATGTCCTGAAGGATCGCCTTGCGCCGATCACCAAAACCGGGCGCCTTGACGGCCGCGCACTTGAGGGTGCCGCGGAGCTTATTGACAACCAGGGTGGCCAGGGCCTCCCCTTCCACGTCCTCGGCGATGAGCAAAAAAGGCTTCCCGGTCTTGGCAATCGTCTCCAGGATGGGAAGGAGGTCCTTCATGTTGCTGATCTTCTTCTCGTGCAAAAGGATGTAGGCCTCTTCCAAGTCGGCCTCCATCTTCTCGGCGTTTGTGACAAAGTAGGGGCTCAAGTAGCCGCGATCGAACTGCATCCCTTCCACGATCTCCAGGGTCGTTTCCATGCCCTTGGCTTCCTCAACGGTGATGACCCCTTCCTTTCCCACCTTTTCCATGGCCTCGGATATAATCTCGCCGATGGTCCTGTCATTGTTGGCTGAAATGGTCCCGACCTGAGCGATTTCAGTCTTTTCTTTTGTCGGTTTTGACAGGGCTTTCAATTCTTCGACCACAGCGTCTACGGCCTTTTCCAGCCCCCTCTTGATGGACATGGGGTTGGAGCCGGCTGCCACCAGTTTAGATCCCTCACGATAGATGGCCTGAGCAAGGACCGTCGCTGTCGTGGTCCCGTCCCCTGCCGCATCCGATGTCTTGGAGGCCACCTCCTTGACCATCTGAGCCCCCATATTCTCGAATTTGTCTTTTAGTGTGATCTCTTTGGCCACTGTCACACCGTCTTTAGAAATCTTGGGGGATCCCCAAGATTTATCTAGGAGCACGTTCCGTCCCTTAGGCCCAAGGGTCACTTTCACCGCATTGGCCAGGGTGTCCACCCCTCTGAGCATCTTCTCTCTGCCCTTTCCGCCATACTTGATCTCTTTTTTTGCCATGACTCAGTACCCCTTCTCTCACTTCTCCACAATAGCGAGGATATCGTCTTCTCGCATGATCAGGTGTTCTACCCCGTCGATCTTGATTTCATTCCCCGCGTACTTACCGAAAAGGATGCGATCGTTTTTCTTGACCGTCACAGGAATGAATTTTCCCTTCTCGTCAACCTTTCCCGGCCCCCCGGCAATGACTTTCCG